>JALSJH010000001.1 GCA_026989455.1 Chromatiales bacterium
TTTCTGGTTCCCACGGTCCTCCGTGGGAATCCATACCACACATTATTTTTCCACCACCGTAGCATTCCCACGCGGGAGCATGGGAACAAGATGAATCAGCCGTGCGGTTTTTGCGACGGCTGTATTTTTTTGTGTAGGCCCAGCATGGGCGTGAACTCATGAGGTGAAACTCCTCTGTAGGAAAATCACCGTCGAACACCATCAATGGTTAGTAGACGATAACGACTCGTGAATGGCAAGGGCAATTCCGCGAGGGCTTGTCTGAAGGGCAGATAGGTTGCTCCTGCAATATCTGCATTAACCGTAGGCCCCACGAGGGGAACCCGCGAGCGGATGAATAAAAACCTCATATGAGGCGTAGGCTGGAGGCGAGATGGCACAAGAGATCGAAGCCAGGTGGTTTAACGGCCACCGTAAATGAGGCGGCAGCAATCGCCCTAGGATCAGAGTAAAAAAAAGAGCCGATATCGGCTCTTGTTTTACTCTGACCCGCAGAAACAGATCATTAAGGTGTGTCATCTACCTCGGCACCCTCACGCTCGGGCGGGATAAGATCTTCTTTACTGACACCCAGTGCCAGTGCCATGGTGCTGGCAACGTAGATTGAAGAGTAGGTACCGACAAACACGCCAATAATCAGCGCCAGTGCAAAGGCATTGATTAGCTCACCACCTACAAAGAACAGTGCCAGTAGTACCAGCAGCGTGGTCATCGAGGTCATGATGGTGCGGGAGAGTGTCTGGTTTAGCGAGATATTGGTCACCTGCTCGGTGGTTCTGTTGCGAACGATGCGGAAATTTTCTCGCACCCGATCAAACACCACGATGGTATCGTTTAACGAGTACCCGATAACCGCTAGAATTGCGGCCAATACGGTCAGGTTAAACTCAATCCCGAGAACGGAGAATATACCCAGTGTAATCACCACATCGTGTAGCAGTGCCGCGACTGAGCCAAGGGCAAAGCGATATTCAAAGCGTAGTGCCACATAGATAAGAATACCCGCCAAAGCGAACAGCATCGCCAATGCACCATCCTCAGTCAGCTCCTTGCCTACCTGTGGGCCAACATACTCAACACGGCGCATCTCAGGTGATTGAGTGCTACTCTCCTGCAACACATCCATCACATGCCCGCTCACTTCGGCATTACTCATTTCGTCTCGTGGTGCAAGGCGCACCAGAACATCTTTTGAGGTGCCAAAGTGCTGAACAATCGCATCCTCGAAGCCATTTTCCTTGAGCGCACTCCGTACCTGATTCAGGTCAACTGGGCTGTCATAGCCCATTTCGATCAGGATACCACCGGTAAAGTCGATACCCAGCTCTAACCCTCGTGTCGCCAGTGAAGCGATAGAGGCGATAATAAGTATCAGTGAGAAGATGACAGCAAACTTTCGTCTACCCATAAAATCAAATTCAGGCACTTGTTTAAAGATTTGCATATGGGCGCCCTTAAATTGAAAGCTTGTTAGTTTTGCGGCCACCATACGTCAGGTTGGCAGCGGCACGTGTCACGATAATTGCGGTAAACATTGAAGTCAAAATACCAATGCTCAAGGTGATGGCAAATCCCTTAATAGGGCCGGTACCAAAACCGAACAGCACTACCGCAGCAATCAATGTTGTAATATTCGCATCTGCAATGGTCGAAAATGCCTTGTTAAACCCGGCATCGATTGCCATTTGGGTGGCACTCCCACTTCTTAGCTCTTCTCGAATACGCTCAAAGATAAGCACGTTGGCATCCACCGCAATACCCACGGTCAAAACGATACCCGCGATACCCGGTAAGGTCAGCGTGGCTTGAAGCATCGACAGCACGGCAATAATCAAAACCAGATTAAGCGCCAGTGCGATATTGGCAAACATTCCAAAGCCGCGATACCAAAACGCCATGAAGAGCAGCACCAGTACAAAGCCTAACACCACCGACATAAAGCCCTGGTCGATGTTATCTTGCCCCAGGCTTGGGCCTACTGTTCGCTCTTCAACAATTTCAATGGGGGCTGCTAATGCACCGGCACGCAGCAGTAGTGCTAGATCACGTGCCTCTTTGGTACTGTCCAGGCCAGAGATCTGAAAGCGCTTACCCAGTGGCTCGCGAATCCGCGCAACGCTGATAACCTCTTCTACGGTGCGTTTTACCTTAACCTTTTCGCCATTGATCTTGCGGGTTTCACTCTTCACCTCGATGAAGACCACTGCCATCAATTTACCCACATTCTCTCGGGTAACATCGCTAAAGATGGTAGCGCCCTTGCCATCAAGGGTGATAAACACAGCGGGTGAGCCGGTATCGGACTCCATGCCAGAGGAGGCATCAATCACGCGATCCCCGGTTAGCATAACTCGGTTTCTTAATAAGATCGGGCCACCGCCACGCTCATGATAAAGTTTTGCACCGGCTACAGGGCGACCAGCCACCGCGCTCTCTACGCTCCCTTTGTCGGAAACCATGCGAAATTCAAGTGTGGCGGTTGCGCCCAGAATCTCTTTGGCGCGTGCGGTATCTTGCACCCCCGGCAGTTGCACAACAATTCGGCTCTCCCCTTGGCGCTGGATAACCGGCTCGGCAACACCCAATTCATTAACTCGATTGCGTAGCGTGGTTATATTCTGCTGCACAGCCATGTTTCTGGCTTCGGTAACCGCGCTTTTCTTCAGCGTGGTAAAGAGCAGTGCTGCGCCATCTTTATCAATCTCGCTGAACTCCAATTCACTGTAGGCGAGTCGTAATACTTCACGCGCTTTTTCACGGTCCTCTGCCTTACGCAGTTTTATCGCAACACCGGCACGCCCTTTATGCTCGTAGTGCTCGATGGATAGATAGCGAATCTTCTCTCCACGTAGCTGGCTACGATAGTCGCTGACAAAGCGTTCATAGGACTGTTTAACCGCTGCATCCGTATCCACCTGCATTAAGAAGTGCACTCCACCCCGAAGGTCGAGACCAAGATACATGGGAGAGGCACCCAACGATTTTAACCAATCGGGTGTCGCTGGAGCTAGGTTCAGCGCAACGATATAACCATTACCCAGACTATCTGACAGAATATCTTTGGCAGTAAGCTGCTTATCTTCGTTACCAAAACGCAGTAATAGGCCACGTTCATTTAACTCCATAGAGTTAGCAGTAATCCCGGCTTGCGCCAATTGACGCTCTATCCGCTCAACAAAGCGGGTATCCAGAATCTCGTCTCGATTTGAGCTGATCTGGACTGCGGGATCCTCTCCATAGAGGTTGGGTAGGGCGTACAATCCGCCCACCACAACCACCACCGCGATCATAAGATATTTCCATGCAGGATATCGGTTCATGCTTACCACTCGTGTCGATAGATTATTCGGCTGACTTAATGGTGCCTTTTGGCATCAAATTAGCAATATATTGCTTTTGCAGCTTTACTTGGGTGTTGTTGGCAATTTCAACGGTAACAAACTCATCACCCACGGTGATGATTTTACCTAGGATACCGCCATTGGTGACCACTTCGTCGCCTTTACCCAAGGTTGTCAGCATGTTTTTATGCTCTTTAACACGCTTGGACTGTGGACGAATCAAGAAAAAGTAGAAGATCACAAACAGCAGAACAAAAGGGATCAAGCCCATCAGTGAAGAACCACCGTCAGAACCTGCCGCCGCTGCGCCCTCTGCTACCGCATCTGAGATAAAGAAGCTCATTATTTACCCTCGTAGTTTTATATTTTGTGACTTGCCAATGCAGGTCGGTTGATAATGTAAAGCGCGCTATTATTACATAGCCGGTACCGTTTGTCCGCGCAACCGATAAAACTCCTTAACAAAGCTCTCCAGTCGTTGCGCTGCAATCGCCTCACGCAGCCCTTGCATTAGCGATTGGTAGTAATAGAGGTTATGAATGGTATTTAACCGTGCACCTAAAATCTCACGGCATTTATCTAGGTGTCGCAAGTAGGCACGACTGTAGTGACGACAGGTATAGCAACCGCACTCGGCATCCAGCGGTTGATTATCACTCTGGTGAACCGCATTACGGATTTTCACCACTCCAAAGCGGGTAAAAAGATGACCATTGCGAGCGTTGCGAGTTGGCATCACACAATCAAACATATCGACCCCCCGGCGCACGGCCTCAACAATATCTTCCGGCTTGCCCACACCCATCAAGTAGCGCGGTTTTTCGGTGGGCATTTGGGGTACCGTATGGTCAAGAATACGCAACATATCCTCTTTAGGCTCACCGACTGAAAGCCCACCAATGGCATAACCATCAAAGCCAATTTCGCTCAACCCTTCAAGCGAGATGTCGCGCAACTCAGGATACATGCCCCCCTGCACAATGCCAAACAGTGCGCTGGCATTATCACCGTGAGCCTCCTTGCTGCGTTTAGCCCAACGCAGCGATAGCGCCATCGACTCCCGTGCTTGCTCATGTGTTGCGGGATAGGGAGTGCACTCATCAAAAATCATCACAATATCAGCGCCTAGCTTATGCTGAACATCGATTGACTCCTCTGGCCCCATAAAGACTTTATCGCCGTTGACAGGCGACTGAAAAGTGACCCCTTTCTCTGTGATTTTACGCATCGCTCCTAGGCTGAATACCTGAAACCCGCCCGAGTCGGTCAGGATTGGTTTTTGCCAGGCCATAAAATCATGCAGATCACCGTGTGCTTCAATCACCTCGGTGCCCGGGCGTAAAAACAGGTGAAAGGTATTTCCCAACACAATTTCAGCACCCGTCGCTTCCAGCTCCTCAGGGGTCATCGCTTTCACCGTGCCGTAGGTTCCCACCGGCATAAATGCGGGTGTCTGGATGGTGCCACGGGGGAAGCTGATTTCACCACGGCGCGCTTGGCCATCGCTCTGTTGCAACTCAAAGTTCATCATCGACACTACCCTACTCCTCTCGCCCCGCCCGTGCGGTTGCGCTCGGGGTAATAAACATGGCATCGCCATAACTGAAAAAACGGTATCGTTGTGCCACCGCATGCTGATAAGCGGTCATCATATTTTCATAGCCGGCCAGCGCACTTACCAGCATTAATAGGGTGGATTCAGGGAGATGAAAATTGGTTAATAGTCCATCAATGCAGTTGAACCGATAGCCCGGGTGGATAAAAATTTCGGTCTCTCCCTGAAAAGCCTGCAACTCCCCAGACAGCGCGGCACTCTCTAGACTGCGTACACTGGTAGTACCCACCGCAATCACCCGCCCACCACGGGCGCGAGTGGCGGCTACTTGGTCAACCACTTGCTGGCTGACCTCTAAATATTCACTGTGCATTTTGTGATCACAAATATCGTCTACCCGCACCGGCTGAAAAGTACCCGCTCCCACATGCAGTGTGACATAGGCAAATTCAACCCCTTGCTGCTCGAGAGAGTCTAAAATCGCCTGATCAAAATGCAGGCCTGCCGTGGGGGCAGCCACCGCACCGCATTTACTTTGATCAGAATAAACCGTCTGATAGCGCTCCCGATCTTGCAGCTCATCCGCTCGTTCTATATAAGGTGGCAATGGCATATGACCATGCGCCTCCAGCTGTTCAATTACACTTCGTTCACCTAAAAATCGTAACTCAAAAAGTGACGCTTGCCGCCCAACAACCTCCACTTCAACCGCCTGCTCAAACAGCATACGAGCACCTGTTTTAGGGGATTTACTGGCACGCACATGGGCGAGCACTCGCTGCTCATCCAATACGCGCTCAACTAGCATCTCTACCTTGCCACCACTCTCTTTATTACCCAGCATACGCGCTGGAATGACACGGGTATCATTGAATACCAGTAGATCGCCTGGATTCAATAAAGAGGGAAAGTCACGGAACTGCTGATCGGCACAAACACCGCTATCACCCGCCACATGCAGTAGACGGCTTGCACTGCGCTCCGCAGCGGGATATTGAGCAATCAGCTCTTCAGGGAGATGGTAAAAAAAGTCACTTCGTTTCATGGGCGGCATATTACCAGAAGAGAAAACCGATTGCTCGCCCCGAATTCGCGCACCCAACAGCGGTGCTTTTGTCGCGGGTATAAAATCACTCTCATTTATCTTAAAAATCACTATATAATGGCTCGCCACTGACAACCACAAATTGAACCGAAATCCGTTTCAGAGCTAACAACAGAGCAAAGAGAGAGTAATGAGTCAGCATACAATTGAAGAGCGTGTTATTGCGCTAGCAGCGCTTTATCAAGCCACTGCGCTGGTACAGCAGGTTGCACGGAGTGGGCAAGTCGAAAGTGAGCCTTTTCGGCGCTCAATCGAAAGCATATTGGTGACTGATGCCAAAAACAGCGCTGAAATTTATGGGGGAATCGAAGGGGTTGCCTATGGATTGAAAGCCCTCACTCAGCAGACTGCAAGCAAAAACCCGCAGGATGTAGAGATCACCCGCTACGCGCTGAGTCTGATGCACCTTGAGCGCAAGCTCGGCAAACACCCCGAGTTGCAACAACGCCTTGGCCAAGGGATCGAAAACGTCATCACCCAGGCTGAACACTTTTCATCAACCCATGAAAATGTCATTGCAAACCTGGGCGGACTCTATTCCGATACCATCAGTACCATCCCACCCAAAATAATGATTGATGGTGAACAGGGGCACCTCAACAACCCCGCCAATGCAAATAAAGTGCGCGCGCTGCTACTGGCTGGTATGCGTGCGGTTATTTTATGGCGGCAATGTGGCGGCAATCGCTTTCAATTGCTGTTTCAACGCAAGAAATTGCTCGCGACGGCTCAAGCTCTTTTATCAAATTTATCACTTCCGGAAGACCGTTCAGCGTAGCTGACAGCGACTGCCCGTCACAAGGTAGCGACGGGCAAGGTGCGCCATAGTGCTTACCCGCTCAGGCTCTGGGAGGGTGAACTGTAAATAGTATTGCCAGCTTTGATATGCATCGGCACAACGCCCCATTCGCTCCTGAATAATGGCGCTCATACGCACATATTCTGCCTCAAAGGGAGCTAATCTTCTTGCCTGATAGGTAAAGTCCAGCGCCTTATCCAAAAAGTTGGCTGGTCTCATCCCCTTGGCGACCTCCTCAAGGTGCAGCCACGCCATATTATTTAACCATGAGTGCCCGGTTTTGTTGGTTCGGTAAGCCATTATGAGGTAGCGGCGAGCCTCCTCTAGCTTCCCTTCAGAGAGCAAAATCGTCCCCATCGCTTCGAGTACAGAGGCGTTGTCAGGCTCCAGTTTTAGAGCGCGCTCGATATTAGGTATGGCTTCATCATAGCGCCCTTGGTCGATGTAATAACGGCCAAGATTTGACCAGCTACGGGCACTGTTGGGTGCGTGCTGAGTCGAGTTGATTAACAGTGCCTCTGTTGTCTGCCACTCGGGTATACGCTGGAGTGTCGCGACTGCCAAACCGGCAATCAACAGCGAAGTCGCCCCAAGCAGTGGCCAAGTCATTTTATTGTTACGCTGCAACAGGTCAGCCAATCCCACTGCAAACAACCCGCACAAGCCCACCAGTGGCAGGTACATTCGGTGTTCGAACACCATTTCAAGCCCAATAAAGCTACTCTCCACCGAGAGCGTTACCGGCAGCCAGAGCATCAAAAAGGCGATAATACGCTGCCCCTGACGCGACCAGAGATAAATGGCCGCCGCACACCAAGCCACAATCGCCAGCAGTGCCAGCAGCGTTGAGATCGGGTTGATGAGCGAGTGAGAGAGCACAAAGTCATGCTCCAGTGAAAAACGATCGGGTAGTGGCCAAAAAACCTGGGAGAGATAGAACAAGATAACCCGTGGTTGAGTGAGCAGGCGCTCCTCCATGGTGAAGTCGCGAATTGCATAATAACTATGGAAATAGCGACCCAAGGCACCCACATCGGCAATGGCCAAGAGTGCCAAGATGATTCCGGTGGCGATGGGCACGATCAAGAGAGCACGATCAAACTGATTATGGAAAAGAGCAGTGGCGCGATTGCGCACCACGCAATATTCGGCCAACAGCAGCAGCAGCGGTGTTATCCAGGCCAGCTCTTTGCTCATCATTCCGGCCAGCAGTGAGATCAAACAGATTGCAAAGCCACTAACTTTAGCCAAGGTGTGGGTTGATGAGCGCGCCAAAAGGTAGCTTATCACTGAGAGTAGCGTAAACAGGGTTGCCAGCGAGGTCATGCGCTGCACAATATAGCTCACCCCCTGTACTTGTATCGGGTGAAGCGCCCACAGCGCAGCCGCTGAAAAGGCAGCCAGCATGATCGGTATTGATGAGCGATTAAAATAGCGCTGCAATAACAGCACCAACAACCCCATCACCAACAGTGCATTAATCGAATGAATCAGCAGGTTGGTTTGTAAGAAGGCGCTTGCACTACCCCCACCGCGTAACCAATCGACTGCAAACGTCACACTGGGCAAAGGACGAGGTGAGTGGTAGGCATTGACACCCGCATCCCACAGACGAGTAAACGAAAACTGCGTCACATGGATGGGGGCGTGTTCGAGAATGCTGTAACGATCATCAAAGTGGAACGTGTTGTGACTGTTTTGTTGGTATGTCACGGCGATCAGCAGCAATAACAACAGCGCCAGCGCAACAAAAACAAAACCGGGTGATCTCAGTGCTTTTTTATACATTAGTAATTCTGACTCAACTTTTATTTCTGACAGCGGGTTGTAGCCGCTGCTTTTCAATCACTACAAAAAAGATCACGTGTATAGATTTTTTCCGCAACATCCTTAATCTCATCCGATAGACGATTGGCCACAATCACATCTGAGATCTGTTTAAACTCCTCCAGATCGGTCACCACCCGAGAGTTAAAAAACTCGGGCACATCAAGCACCGGCTCAAAGATCACCACATCAATCCCCTTCGCTTTGATACGCTTCATAATCCCTTGAATAGATGAGGCGCGAAAATTATCGGAGCCGCTCTTCATAATCAGCCGATAGATCCCTACTACGCTGGGGTTGCGCTTTATGATGGAGTCAGCGATAAAGTCCTTACGGGTGCTATTGGCATCAACGATGGCGCGAATCAGGCTATTGGGCACTTCACGGTAATTCGCCAGCAGCTGCTTGGTATCTTTTGGCAGGCAGTAACCACCGTAGCCGAATGATGGGTTGTTATAGTGGCTACCAATACGTGGATCCAGACCCACACCCTCAATAATTTGGCGACTATTGAGGCCATGTATCTGTGCATAACTATCCAACTCATTGAAAAAGGCAACGCGCATGGCCAAGTAGGTGTTGGAAAACAGCTTGATCGCCTCCGCTTCTGTCGAATCAGTAAACAACAGATCGATATTCTCTTTGTTCGCACCCTCGACTAACAGTTCAGAAAATTTTTCCGCTCGCGCAGAGCATTCACCCATAATAATGCGTGATGGATAGAGATTATCGTGGAGTGCTTTGCCTTCGCGTAAAAATTCGGGTGAAAAAATAATATTGTCACACCCCATTTTCTCTTTAATTTTAGCGGTATAGCCCACAGGAACGGTCGATTTCAGGATCATCACCGCATTTGGGTTAATCGCGATCACATCACCAATAACCGACTCAACCGAGTCGGTATTAAAATAGTTGGTTTCAGGGTCATAGTCGGTGGGGGTGGCGATAATCACAAAGTCAGCGCCCGCATAAGCGCTCTCTTTATCCATTGTGGCGGTAAAGTTCAGCTCTTTATTGGCAAGAAAGTGTTCGATTTCACTATCTTGAATCGGTGATTTCCCCGCGTTGAGCAGCTCAATTTTCTCTTTGATAATATCCAGCGCCACCACTTCATGGTGTTGTGCCAATAACATGGCATTCGATAAACCAACGTAGCCCGTACCTGCAACCGCAATTTTCATAACTCATTCCTGACTTTGCAAGCGAGCATTAGACCACACCCCTTTCCCTACCAGCAAGAATCTACCTGCTCTGTTTTATAAAAAATGACGTAACTACTCAACGTATTCATCTTTTGCCCCAACTCTTCGTTATTTTCGTACTCAATCGGTCGCGGCTCCCTCTTTGCGTGTGAAAATGCCTCGATTTGAGGAAAAATATAACACGCCGAACAGTTACAATATGACAACCTCCTAGGAACCAGATATTCCCGAGTAATTTAGGTGATTATTGCGCTATAATGGTGTGATTTTACTATCGATCAGCGGTAACTCCCCCATGCAGCCAGCCAAAAATATATTCTCTTACCGCCAATATTGGGCCAAACGCTTTGGTACTGCACCCTATCTGCCCCTCTCCCGCCAACAGATGGACGAACTAGGGTGGGACAGCTGCGATATTATTCTGGTAACAGGTGATGCCTATGTGGATCACCCCAGTTTTGGCATGGCCGTTATTGGGCGCGTGCTTGAAGCTCAGGGGTTTCGTGTCGGCATCATCTCTCAACCAGACTGGAATAGTAAAGATGCCTTTGCCGAGCTGGGAAAACCCAATCTGTTTTTTGGGGTCACAGCGGGCAATATGGACTCAATGGTCAACCGCTACACTTCTGATCGCCGCATTCGCTCTAACGATGCCTATACCCCCAAAGGGGAAGGCGGTTTGCGCCCGGATCGTGCAACAATCATCTACACACAGCGCTGCCGCGAAGCGTTTAAAGGGGTACCGGTAGTGATTGGTGGCATTGAGGCGAGCCTGCGGCGTATTGCTCACTTTGACTATTGGTCAGAGAAGGTACGCCGCTCCATCCTGTTTGATGCGAAAGCTGATCTACTGGTGTATGGAAATGCCGAACGCCAAATTGTAGAAATTGCACACCGACTGGCGGCCAACGAGCCGGTATCCAACCTGACCGACATTCGTGGTACCGCCTTTATTGTGAACAACCAGCATCTACCGGATGGCTGGAGTGAGATGTCAGCCGATGAGATCGACACAGGTGACCAACCCATCCCTAATGCCAATCCATACGCAACAGAGCCTCCCTGTGACACTACACACACTGTAGCGAGTAGTGAGAAGAAGGTGATCACCTTACATCGTCGCCCCAAGCTTGATCGCAGCCGAACCGTGGTACGGCTACCTAGCTATGAAAAGGTAAAACGTGACAAAGAGCTCTATGCCCACGCTTCGCGTATTTTGCATCTAGAGACCAACCCCGGCAATGCCCGTGCCTTGCGCCAACACCACGGCGATAAAGATATTTGGTTAAATCCTCCCCCTATTCCACTCGCCACAGCAGAGCTGGATGCTATTTACGACCTCCCCTTCAGCCGCTTGCCGCACCCTGACTACCGAGATGACAATATTCCCGCCTATGAGATGATTCGCTTCTCGGTGGCGATTATGCGGGGTTGCTTCGGCGGCTGCACCTTCTGCTCGATCACTGAGCATGAAGGGCGCATTATTCAAAGTCGTTCAGAGGAGTCTATTATTCGCGAGATCGAGGTGATGCGCGATAGCGTGCCCGGCTTTACCGGCATGGTTTCCGACCTGGGTGGCCCCACCGCAAACATGTACCGCCTTGCTTGCAAGAGTGAGAAGATAGAGTCCGCTTGTCGCCGCCTCTCCTGTGTCCACCCCGCAATCTGTGAAAACCTGAATACAGACCATGCACCGTTGATAAAACTCTATAAGCGTGCCCGCGCCCTCCCCGGCATCAAGAAAATTTTGATCGCTTCGGGTTTGCGTTACGATTTAGCAGTTCGCTCCCCTGAATATGTAAAGGAGCTGGCCACATATCATGTGGGAGGTTACCTTAAGATTGCACCAGAACACACTGAATCTGAACCACTTTCAAAAATGATGAAGCCTGGAATTGGTAGCTACTATCGCTTTAAAGAGATGTTTGACAAATACTCCAAAGCGGCTGGCAAAGAACAATATTTGATCCCCTATTTCATCGCTGCTCACCCGGGCACCACCACTGAAGATATGCTAAACCTTGCAATATGGCTGAAACAGAACAGCTACCGAGCCGACCAGGTTCAGGCATTTTTACCCTCACCCATGGCGCTAGCCACTGCCATGTGGCACAGCGAACGCAATCCACTCAAAAAAATAACACGGAGTAGTGAAAAGGTTTTTGTACCACGGGGTATTAAAATTCGCCGTCTACATAAGGCTTTTTTGCGCTACCACGACGCTAACAATTGGCCACTGCTGCGTGAAGCATTAAAGCAGATGGGGCGGGCTGACCTCATCGGTAACGGGAAAAAACATTTAGTTCCAAACTGGCAACCCGTCGGCACCGGTGATCAGCCACAAGGCAAGCACGGAAGCCACAACAAAGGAGAAACATTTACCACCCAGCAGACCCACGGTAGGCCGAATTCTACTCAAAAGAGAAAGGGTAATTTTTCAGGTAAAACGAAGAGCAGAGTGGTAAGGCGCGTGAGGCGGACAAAAAAATAGGGGCGAATGCCCCAAATTTCTTAAAATGAGTTATGAATTTCGACTGGGGTTTATTTTGCCACAACCCCATTTTCCAACATCGGTAAACTGCATATATTCATCGGTAGATATTTTACTATCTGGCTTAACATACATGATATTAACCGTACACATATCACGCGTAACACGTAGAATTTTATCACCATAATAACGTGGACGCAGAATAAGCTGAGAGACCATGTTACCTTCATGCTCAAAGGGGTTCTCTAGGTCTAGCAGAAAAAACTCATTACGGTCTCGTGTTTTTACAACACCAATACTGTTCGCATGTATTGGATTTTGTCCCGAAAAATTTGCAGGCTCATATACCTCTATTTCATGTGTACACATCGGCTGCCTCCTCTTCAAAAAGACCCCCCCATTATGGAATAGCCCTTTCAATAGAATGGACAACCAGCCTGCCACACTTCCCATGAGTATGACAAGGTAAACCGTCATAACCCCCAACCAAGACGGGGAGACTACAACTGGCGGGCGTTCTTTTTACCCTCTTCAATATTGACAAAATAGAGCAGTATGAACCCCACAATCAGCAATATTAAAACAGATAGAATAGAGAGCCGGGTACTTTCAGAAATAAGCGCAATCCAGCCCATTAGTAGTGGCCCGATCACCGCCGCAAACTTACCTAACATATTGTAAAACCCGAAAAATTCCGCACTTTTGTCTGCGGGTATCAGTCGCGCATAGAGTGAACGACTGAGTGCTTGAATACCCCCTTGAACTAAGCCAATCACCACTGCCAGTAGATAGAATTCCCACACATAATTCATCTGGTAAGCAAAAACAGTCACCAGCATATAGACCACTAAAGCGATCTGGATTCCAAGCTTACAACCATACTTTTCACCGAGCCAACCGAAGGCAATCGCTGCCGGAAAACCGACAAATTGAGTGATCAATAGTGCGACAATCAGGCTATTTTGATCAAATCCCAGTGATAACCCATAATCAACCGCCATACGCACAATGGTATCAACACCATCGATATAGAACCAATAAGCGACTAAAAACAGCAAGACAACCCGCAGCTTTCTAACCTCATCGAAAGTATGACGAAGTTGCGACAACCCATTAATTATATTAGATAAAGCCCCCGTTTTTTTGTTTTTTACCGGCTCCTTTACCCAGAGCAGTAGCGGTATGGTGAAAATCGCCCACCAGAGTGCAACCATCACAAAGGAGAGTCGCACCGCCTCACTGCCGTCAGCAAGGCCAAAGGTTGTGGGTGAAATTGTCATCCAGACACAAACAGAGAACAGCAGGCCGCCACCCAAGTAGCCCAGTGCAAAGCCAAAGGCAGAGACTTTATCTAAACTTTTACCACTGGAGACATCAATAATTAAGGCATCGTAGAAAGTAACACTACCCGAGAAGCCAAGGCAGGCACCGATGTATATCAGCATCGCCAACAGCCACTCCCCCTGCCCTACAAACGAGAGGGCAAAGCTCATAACAATCCCCATCAGGGCGAAGAAAATAAGAAAACGCTTGCGAGCACTGCCTTGGTCAGCAATGGCACCCAGGATGGGGGCTAGAAGAACGACAATAAGACTGGCAATCGAGTTGGCCATACCCAGATAGAAACTACTCTCGGTAGTGCTTAACTCTCCCGCCCAATACTGCTTGAAAAAAATGGGGAAAAACCCGGCCATAATGACCGTGGCATAAGCGGAGTTTGCCCAGTCATACAGCGCCCATGAGAGAGTTTGACGATTTTTAAGATAAGCCAGCACGATATTTTTGAATTATCCCCCTGGAAATCTCTTATTAAGGAGTCTCTGATTAAGTCTGGTTAAAACAGTGCATCAATTGCTCAGAGGTTACTTTGTCATCTCATCCAACGCTTCCCAGCGCGCAAATACACCCTCTAGCTCAGCCTCAAGCAGTGGCTGTTTATTAAGTATCTCATTTACCTTATCTTGAGGCTGCTGATAAAATGCCGGATTGCTGATTTCAGCCTGTAGCTGTTCCAGTTCGTTTTCAAGGGTTTCAATCCGTTCGGGCAGCTGATCAAGCTCACGTTGATCTTTGTAGCTTAATTTTTTTGCCGGCTGACTCGCCTGGGCTGCCGCGACAACTTGCGGTGTTTTAACCTGCTTTTGTGGCTTTTTTTCACTTTTGGCTGGTTTTTTGGTTTGGTGTATCCAATCTTGATAACCACCCACATATTCATTCCAGGTGCCCTCGCCTTCATAAACGATGGTACTGGTTACCACATTATCCAGAAAAGCACGGTCGTGGCTTACTAATAAAATGGTGCCCTGAAACGCCTCAAGAAGCGACTCTAGAAGCTCCAAGGTTTCAACGTCAAGGTCGTTGGTGGGCTCATCCATCACCAATAGATTAGCGGGGCGGGTAAACAGCTTGGCGAGCAAGAGCCGATTGCGCTCCCCGCCGGAGAGCGTGCTCACGGGTGAACGCGCTCGCTCGGGCACAAAGAGGAAATCTTGCAGATAACCCATAACGTGACGTGATTGACCGTTTATCTCAACATAATCACTGCCGTCGCCTACATTATCAAACACCGTTTTTGACTCATCGAGCAAGGCACGCTGCTGATCAAAATAAGCCACTTCAAGCTTACTACCCAGACGCACCACACCTTCATCCGCCTCCAGCTGCCCCAACACTATTTTGATTAAAGTGGATTTCCCCACACCGTTGGGGCCAATAATTCCGATACGATCGCCACGCATGATACGGATTGAGAAATCCTTCATAATCAGCTTATCCGCAAAGGATTTACTGATATGTTCGGCCTCAACAACCAGCTTTCCGGAGCGCGCCGCATCGTCAAGCTGGATACGGGCCTTACCTTGCCGCTCAATACGCTGCGAGCGCTCATCGCGCAAGCGTTTGAGTGCGCGAACACGCCCTTCGTTACGAGTGCGGCGTGCTTTTATTCCCTGGCGAATCCAGGTCTCTTCTTGGGCCAGTTTTTTATCAAATAGCGCATTTTGCTGCGCCTCTGTCGCCCAGCGCTCTTCACGCTTGAGCAGATAATTCTCATAGTTACCCGGCCAAAGGCTGACCTGCCCACGATCAAGCTCAACAATGGAGGTTGCAAGGCGTTGCAGAAAAGCACGGTCATGGGTAATAAACAGTAACGCACCATTGAATGTCTGTAGGAAATTCTCGATCCAGGTGATCGACTCAATATCGAGATGATTGGTTGGCTCATCCAGTAGCAACAGGTCGGGATCACTAACCAGCGCCCGTGCCAGTAATACTCGGCGACGCATCCCACCTGATAATTGATCGAGTGTGTGATCAGGGTTGAGAGAGAGCGTTTCTAAGGTCTGCTCAACCCGCTGCTCTAAACTCCAACCATCAATCGCTTCTAACTGCTCTTGCAAGCGGGTTAACTTATTAAAATTACGTTCGCTCGGGTCATCTGCCAGTGCGTGGGTAACATGGTGGTAATCGGTAATCAAGCGACTGGCATCCCCCAACCCCTCTGCAACCACATCGAAGACACTGCGCGTATCATCCAGCGGTACTTCTTGTGCCAAGTAGGCTATTTTCAAGCCCTCTCGTCGCCAAATGGTGCCTTCATCCGCTAGGATTTCACCTGCAATCACCTTCATCATGCTGGATTTTCCTGCACCATTACGCCCCACCAAGCAGATACGTGCCTGTGGTTCAATTTGCAGGTTAATACGCTCCATTAACGGGTGATGGCCAAAAGCCAGAGAGAGATTATCGAGTGTCAGAAGTGGGGTCATAGCAGTTTCACAGGTGGGGGAATGCGCAGTCTACTGTGTAAACTGCGCGGGCTGCACGTTATGTGTGCAGGCTGATTCGTTACTTTTTATCAGCCTCGTCATCGGCACTCTCACCACCCAGCATCTCTTCATCAAGTGCGGGAACCACCGGTAGATTTTTCTCATCATCAACCAGCGGCTTGAGTTGTCCGTGCAGCTCTTCACAAAGCTTGTGCAGCGCTCGGTATTGCTCAATAAGGGTCGAACTCTTCTCTTCAGACTCCTTGATCTGCTGCTCTAGCTGGCTCTTCTCTTTTTTCAGAGTACGCGCCTTAGCTTCTGCCAGCTTACATGCTGCCGCTTCATCTGTTTTTTGCTTCTTGAGAGTGCGGAGCTTTTTCATCACATTTTCTGGCGTGTCTGCGAGCGCTTTGTTAATCGCTTTCAGTGATTTTTCTACATCAGCAACCTGCTTTTTACACTTTTGCATCTCTTTTGCGTGGCTAGCACGCTCTACCGCAATTTGCTGCTCAGATGTCTCTTTCGCTTCCAGTGTTTCAGATACTTTAGTTTCAGCAATCGCCTGGGCTTTTTCACTGGCCGCTATCTTAGCTTGCATAATCGCAATCGCTTGCTGTGCTTTTGTCTGCGCATCTTCAACGGTTACATCCGCATCAATTGAACGCTTAATGGCATTGTCGAGTGCTTCTTTTAGCTCTTCTGTGCTACATTCTGGATCAAGCTTCAAAGCATCGGTCGCTGTTCTCATCAACACCTGATTGCTTATCGCAAGGTCTTTCCATACTTCGAGTTGAAGCTCCAATTCTGCTTGGTCCACTATGGTGTGTCTCCTCATTTTATTAGGGGGGAAGTTCGATCAGCCGCGATTGTACATCAAACAGACTGTTTTTCGTACATTTATCACCCAGAAAGCGAGATCTTTTGTTCAAAAAACAATCAAATGCCTATTATTTTGTGGGTTATTGACGGGATTCACACGAGGAAGTTGCTCTCATTTGTTACGAAATGCGCAGTAATAGTCGTTCTATGGGTGCAATTTTCGGGATAAATGAGAGCGATTTCAGCCAGCATAAAACATTCATGACTTGATCAGCGTTTCCTTAGAGCGCAAGCTGAACTGGAATGGTGTGGCTGGTGTGTGAGACTTTGTTGCCTTCAGAAAAGTAGATCATTTGCGGTTTATAGCGAGCCACTTCAGCTTGTGGAATGCTGGCATAGGTGCAAATAATGACCAGATCTTGTGGGTTTGCCTTGTGAGCAGCCGCGCCATTAACAGAAATAATACCTGAGCCGGCCTCTGCACGGATCGCATAGGTCACGAAACGCGCACCATTATTGATATTGTAGATATGAATCTGCTCATACTCGTGAATACCCGCCATATCCAACAAGTCGCTGTCGATTGCGCAAGAGCCTTCATAGTCAAGCTCGGCATGGGTCACGCTGGCTCGATGAAGCTTGGCTTTTAACATGGTTGAATACATAAAACACCCTATAACACGGTCGAAAATAGCGGCCAGTATACACCCCTAACCCTCGGATAGAAACACTAGG
>JALSJH010000002.1 GCA_026989455.1 Chromatiales bacterium
AGAGTGTCCGCTTCTATCTGGGAATGGGTACTCGAACATTATCGATCAATCTTGCGCTACCCAGCCAAGCGGCGACAAGAATGACAAATTCATCATTATCACGCATTGGCTTAGCCAGATCAGCGGCACGGCGCACCTCGAAGTAGTCGACTTTAAAACCACTTTTATTAAGGCTTATTGTTGCCTGCTCTGCTATTTTTTGAAAATCAACAAGCGATGCGCCTGTAACTGCTTTTTTTGCTTTTTGTAACGCTTGGTTTAACATCGGGGCCTGTTGTCGTTGTGAATCAGTGAGATAACGATTGCGCGAACTCATCGCCAGACCATCTATTTCCCGACAAGTCGGCACACCGATAATTTCACTCGAAAAGCAGAGGTCACTCACCAGTTTTTTGATCACCAACAGCTGCTGAAAATCCTTTTCACCAAATACGGCACAGTCAGGCTGCACCATATTCAGCAGTTTACTGACAACGGTTGCCACGCCACTAAAGTGACCCGGGCGGGAAGCCCCACAAAGTATGCTGCTGATCGTCGGCACATCCACCCTGACCACACCCTGCAACCCATTGGGATAAACCTCTGCAACAGGGGGTGAAAACAGCAGGTCTACACCCACTGCTTTTAGCTTTTCACTGTCACGTTCCAACAGGCGTGGATAGTGGTCAAAATCTTCATTTTCACCAAACTGTAACGGATTAACAAAAATAGAGACCACCACGCGCTCGGCATGTTGTCTGGCCTCTTTTACCAGTGCCAAGTGACCCGCATGAAGGTCACCCATTGTGGGTACAAATGCGATTCGATCCCCCGACTGGCGCCACTGCTTTAATAGTGCCCGTAGCGCGGCGGTGGTCTCCACCCTCTGCATCAATCCCCCTTAAAAGCTCTGTTGCTCTGTTGGAAAAGTGGCGGATTTTACCGCTTTGGCATAATTGTGCAAGGCTTCGGGTATATCCCGGGCATCAAGCAGAAAGTTTTTGGAGAATTTAGGCCGTTTACCTGGGGTAATACCCAGCATGTCGTAAACAACCAACACCTGACCATCACACTCAACGCCTGCGCCAATCCCAATAACCGGCAGGGTGATCGCTGCAGTGATTTTTTTTGCCAATGCAGCAGGCACACACTCCAACAGCAGAATATCGGCTCCTGCGGCCTCCAATGCGATAGCGTCGGCCAATATTCTGTCGGCGGCGGCTTCATCACGACCCTGCACTTTATAACCGCCCAGCTTATAAACCGATTGGGGCAGCAGGCCAAGGTGACTACAAACAGGCACCCCGTGGGCAGATAACAGGCGAACCGCCTCAAGCATGGTGTGGCCACCCTCCACTTTTACCATATGAGCGCCGCCCTCTTTCATCAAACGGCCCGCATTTTCCAACGCCTGCTCAGGCGTTATGCAGCTCATAAAAGGCATATCAACCATCACCAGGCTACTCCCTGATGCACGGCGAACAGCGCGGCTATGGTAGATCATCTCATCCATTGAAACGGGCAGTGTGCTCTCCTTACCCTGAATCACCATACCCAGTGAGTCACCCACCAACTGCACCTCAATACCCGCTGCTGCAATCTGCTGTGCAAAGCTGGCATCATAGGCGGTTAAACAGCTAAAACGCTCACCTCTGGCCTTCATCTGTTTTAATGTTTGTGCAGTAATGGCTGGAGTCATGGCTATTTCATCATTCGGAAAACAGAGGATTATTATATCAAGGAATCGCTAGGGAATCTCTGATTAAGCTTCCCTAGGAGCCTGTCCGAGAATAGAGAACCTACTGCGGAAAAGCCCTTTTGGCCCATTTTTCCGCTCATTTTCGTTAAATATGAACAACTATTTGCCTTAAATGACGAAAAAATGGACTCAAAACGGCTTCCCCTCGCTACGATCCCTATTCTCGGACAAGCTCCTAGATGAGGTGATCTCAATTCGCCGCAGTTCGGCTAAGGAGCATTGGGCAACCAACTCGGCAAGGGTGCCAAGTTGTGGAATCACCAAGTCGGGGCTAATTTCTTGCAGTGGATAGAGTACGAAGTTTCGTTTACTCAAACCAATATGGGGGATGGTCAGCTCAGGTAAGTTAACCGATTGCTCCCCATATAATAGGATATCAAGATCAAGGGTTCTTTCACCCCAGCGACGCGCTCGGATGCGCCCCTGTCCGTTTTCAATTTTCTGTAGAAGAGATAAAAGGGGGCTTGGCGCTAGCGATGTTTCCATTTGAAAAACGGCATTAACGTAATCCGGCTGATCCTGCGGCCCCATCGGCTTGCCACTGTAAAAGCTGGAGAGTTTTATGCCCTTTAAACCGTCCGCAGCGCTCAATGTTGCAACCGCTTCTTTTAGCTGTTCAACCGGTTTATTTAGATTACTACCCAGCCCAATAAAGACCTGAATATGATCACTCACCCGTTGTTTCACCTGACGGACGGCGACGACGGTAAGGATTACGGCGACGACGACCACCCGCTGGCCCCTCTCGCTTACGAAGCTGGCTTAACATGCTCTCTTGCTCTTCGTAGTTGGTCTGGTGAAAGCTATTCCACCACTCGTAGAGTTCGGCCACCTCTTCTCCACTCTGGTGCCGCAGCTGTAAAAAATCGAATGCGGCACGAAAACGGTTGCTTTCAAGCAGTTCAAACACCTTTCTACCGCGCCGCATTGAGAGCTTGGCTTGCATGATCCAGATCTCTTTGACTTGTAGAGAGATTCGGCGCGGCATTGAGATTGATTTAACCTGCTGACTAATCACCTCATCAGCCGCTTCCTGATACGCCTGCATTGGCCGCATCCCTTGCTCACTCTTTTCTGCCACCCGCGTGCGAACCGGCTCCCACAGTAAGACCGCCAGTAGAAACGCCGGGATAACCGGCCTATTTTCAGAGACACGCTGATCAGTATTTTCTAGGCCACGGGCAATGAATGTCTTTGGATAGTCACTCTCTTGCTGTTCGAGTGAGCGCTCAACCTGTGGAAAAAGGTAATAGAAAAGCCCGTAGTGACGGAGTTGTTCATAGGTATTGAGTGCATAGCCATGCAGAAAGAGCTTACACATTTCATCAAACAGGCGAGCAGACGAGACTGTCTCCATCAGAGGAGCGCACTCAAAAATAGGTTTGGATGTCTCTTCATTGATAATGAAGCCGAGTTTACTGGAGAAGCGCACAGCGCGCAGCATTCTGACGGGGTCTTCCCGGTAGCGCTCAGCCGCATCACCAATAATGGACAAACGACCCGCCTCAAGATCTGCTATGGCACCCACATGGTCGATTACTGAGAAAGTTTTAACTTCATAATAGAGGGCGTTAATGGTGAAATCCCGCCGCCAGGCATCCTCTTCCAGCGTGCCGTAAACATTATCACGCACCAGCAAGCCATCTTTGCTTCGGCGATCACCACTGCCATCGCCCCGAAAAGTAGCTACCTCGATAATCTCCCGGCCAAAGTAGATGTGAGCCAAACGAAAACGTCGCCCAATCAAGCGGCAGTTTCGAAAAACACGCTTCACCTCTTCCGGACTGGCATCAGTGGCCACATCAAAATCTTTTGGTTCGCGCCCCAACAGCAGATCGCGCACCCCGCCGCCTACTAGATAGGCTTCATACCCCGCCGAATTGAGTCGGTAGAGGACTTTAAGGGCATTTGTACTGATATTGGATCTTGATATGTTGTGGTGATCGCGTGAGATAACTTGGGGAAGTGCAGGCTTAACATTATCTTCCTTAGTAAAAACTCGTCGCATCAGGGACTTTACCTGACCAAACAAATGAGTAACTCCTGTTTTTATTGAAACCGTTACACGGCCAGCTTTCACTTTTAATTACATCGCCAACTGTGACTGTGGCGTTAGATCGAAAACTGTTTCGCTCGCAAGGGTTTATATATTTATTGCCAAGAAGCCTCTGGTTGAGCCTGAATGAATTTAGACTGAGAGGAGATCGTTCTCATTTGTGCCGAAATGCGCAGCAATAGTCGCTCTATTGGTGCAATTTTCGGGACAAATGAAGGTGATTTCAGCCAGTATAAAATATTCATGACTTGATCCGAGCTTCCTTAGCAGACCGATAAAACGGTCATCAATCCGGGTTATTCTACCGCGCCTATGATGACATGCAACCCTCTTCGCAAGATTGAGACGGAATAGCCTATTTCCGAGATGGAAACAGGTAGGCTACACAAGCACTTGATTCCACAACAAAACAAAAAAATAGCCACCAAACTTGTGACGGCGACTGACTATTTTTTATTTCACTGTGAAACCAATACCTTGCGCTTCTATCCGAGGATTATGCAATACAAACGCCTTGTATTGAAAGGTTATATTTGTTATCAACAACCAAGCATTATCACGGGGGATGACATGTCTAGAGATTATGATGAAAAACGCGACTTCTTTCGCATGACGGCGGATTGCCCGCTAAGCTTCAACATTCACGGCGACGAGGCGAGCAATACAGGGCAATGCATCAACCTGAGTGCCGGTGGTATTCGATTTCGCTCCGCCATTAAACTGGAACCCGCCACACTGATTGATATTCACATCACACCTGAAAAATCGGTGGTACCACCGCTGAAAGCGGTGATTGAGGTGACACGTCGTGAACCCTCGAGTGAAGAGGGGCAATATGAGTATGCAGGCAGCATAAAGCAACTTTTATGACGTAATTACCAGCCGAAGCGGACGATATCTCCAGGTTTAAGGGTGATTTCGTCTGTTTCAACCTCTGCAACTGAAAATTGTGGCTGTACTATTTTCACGGTGACAGCCGCCAGTGGTCGCTCCTTGAAGCCAAGGTAACGGCCATTGGCATCATCATACATTGCACCATTATCCAGTTGATAAGCCATCAAGGTGTCGCCGACCGACACCAACGATGTAACACCCGCATCCAGCGTAATACGTCGTCCCTCGACCCGCAGCACCTTGGCCGAAAACGGAAGCACCGTTAAATCCTCAATAATTCGACTAGCCAGTGAATCCAGCACTCGGTCCAATGCGCCGCCATACTCACTCACCAAAAAACCCACACTACCAAACACAGTATTAGCCTCCATGTAACCTGCGCCGAGCACGCGCTCATTGACTCGATGCTTTGAAATCAGCGTGCCTGAAAGCCCGTCGTAGACCGCCACATCCAGCACAATATGACGCAGATCGCGTATCCACCCGGTCTGCACTCCCATGTCCACAAGGGTACCGGTCACTAAAAACTGACTTGATAGCTCACTGGCCACCCGCCTTACAATGTGCTGATAACTGACACTCTCGCCATCCAAGGCATGCTGACCCCGCTCAGCCACTCGAAAAGCAGTGCCATCACGGGCCAAGACCAAACCTGTGTTTTCAAGGCGGCGTTGTAACTCCTGAGCTAGTTTTACTTCGATCATCGGCATATCAAAAATTTGACGACGATCCATAACGTCAAACTGTGTTACCGATATTTTTTTACGATAACGTGCCGCATTACTTGGCATACGCAGCTTCTCTTCGACTACCTGCGCCCTAATCCGTACATAATAGAGCCCCTCCTGCTGCCACTCTTTAATCACCACAACATCTTTTACCAGGCCTGCCGCGCTCACCCGGGCGCTATCAATCGCCATCACATTGGCATTGACCACACTGGCACTATCCACCAAAGCCATGGTTTGTAGTTGAGCTTGGCGAATCGCTTGGCGAATCGCCTCTTCACGCGCCTTACCCTTGGCACCTTTTTCAATAAGTGCCACTCCCTGCGTCTCTACAAGCTTCGCATTGGCTGGAAAAGCGATGGCAAACAACACCATCAACAGAGCAATACGCAATAACATAGTGACCCTCTCAATCTGCAAAATAGAAGTTAGCCTGACTGTGGGACTGGGGTTCACTCACAACCGTCTCCGCCGCATCATTATGTTGAACCTGCGTTGCCTGCTCTTCATAGGCTGTTTTCGGCAGTGCGTTATAGCCCGAAGGAACCGTCATCAAATCATTTCGACTGGCCAATGCACGATATAAAAAGTCACGACCCACCTCAACTTCAACAATCGCCTCATAATTGCCATCTTTCTGCGGCATGATACTCAACACCTTGGCACCCACCACATAGGCATCCAATAACACCTTAAACTGATCTTGCTCCAGCACCATTTCACCAACGGTTGTGCCTCCCCAGATACGCAAACCATGAATACGTTCAGCCAGAGAACGATACGCATCAAGTTTGGCAGCACGCATCGCCATCAGGCGGCGATTACCCTCGGGGTAATACTGTTTTGGTGGTGCACCCCAACCACGAGCGGTTATCACCATGGTATCGACTGGCCGGTTTTCTTCATTTTGATAAAAAGATTCTGATTCTGCCGACTTAGCAGCAACTGTAGAGGCCGGTACTGCCTCATTCGTCGATTGAGTCGTTGATTGTGCACACCCCACCAGAAAAGCAGCCACCAAGCCCATCAACAACATCTGTTTTATCGAATTTGTCATCTTACGCTCCCACGCGTTGCCATCAGTTGTGAGCACCCTACCAACACGACTCACCCTGACGTAGAACAGTGCAATAAATGTTCCAATCACCCAAGAAAGCTCCGATCGAGTCATGAATGTTTTAT
>JALSJH010000003.1 GCA_026989455.1 Chromatiales bacterium
ATTACATTTTTATAGCAGACAATCGAAATGAACTACCCAATACCACTCACATCACTTGTCGCCTTTATTGCACTCATGGTAAGTACTGCGGGCTGGGCTTCAACCGCAAGCAGCAGTTGTTACCAACAACTCAACCTTGAGATGCCAGAAAACAACATCAACAGCGCCCTCTATATCTTCATCGATCAAACCATGCCGCTCAACAGCCGTATGCGAAGCAACCTAAGCGCCCTACTCTCGACGCACCCTAAAAGTGGTGAGCAAGTTCGCGTCGCGCGCTTTTCACCCAATATCAAGGGGCAATTTACTGAGCTTAGCTACGAAGGTTTTCTGGATAGCAAACCCAGCGAGGCGTATCTTTATCAACTAAAAGAGAGCCAGAAAGAGGCGCTTCAAACTTGCATAAATAGACAAAAAATAGAAGCAAAACAATTGCTGATAAGGGCTGTTAAACGCGATTTAGAACTTATCAACACTCAGCTTCCACACACCAACCTACTCTATGCGCTGAAACGCCTGAGTGAAACCGTATTAATAGATGACACGATTGACGACAAGACCGTTTTAATCGTCTCCGATGGGCTGGAAAATAGCGAAGTGAGCAGCTTTTATCGTCGCCGCACCATTGCCACGATTAATAGCGAAAAAGAGATGTCGAAAGTGATTAAACACCAGCTACTGGCAGATTGGCACGGAGCCAAGGTGTATATGTTTGGCCTCGGAAATATCAAAGATGAACGTAAGCAGGTCAAACCAAGCCAACTGGAATCATTGAAAAAGTTCTGGAACAGCTATTTCACCGCAGGGGGCGCAACAGTAAAAGAGCTGGGAACACCCGCACTACTCAGCCGTCAACTATAAAGCGGCACCCTAATCCGCAGATAGAAAAGCGAGATGATGTGCAAGATATTGCTTGTGCAGCATACGTGGTTCTAACTGCGGATTAGGGCGGCAATACCTTACCCTAGGAGATGGCAATAGCGTGCCTACTCTTCGAACCGCTTTTTTATGACAAAATGAAACACACCCTGCTGATCCCAACTTTCAAGCAGCTCATGCCCGGTGACTTTGCAAAAAGCCGGAAAGTCTTTTAAGGCACCCACATCCGTTACCGTAACGTGCATCACCTGCCCTGCGGCCAGCCTCGCTAATGCTTTTTTACTGCGCAAAATGGGCAGTGGGCATTGCAAGCCACACAGATCGAGCTCTAAGTCATACGTCACACTGCTTACCTCACCACAAAGACTAAAACGCCCCCATTATACTGTTTAGAGAGGAACTTTCAGCCCATAATACCCTCTGATAATAGATGATAAATAGCGTTATACTGGGTTACACACCCTCAAAATTACTCGATGCCATTAATGCCGATACTATTAATATTGCTGCTTTTTTCACTACCCGCATGGGCTGATGGCACGTTAACAATCCCTGATATTGGCAATTCAGCCGACTCATCACTCTCACTAAAAGAGGAGCAGAGGCTGGGTGGTCAGTTTATGCGCCAGACCCGAGGCAATGTCGATCTGCTCGACGACCCAGAAATAGAAGCCTATATTCAGTCACTTGGAGAACAGCTGGTCTCCTACCTAGATGAAGCACCCTATCGTTACACTTTCTTCGTTGTCAATTCAGCACAAATTAACGCCTTTGCAGTACCCGGTGGTTATATTGGCATCAACGCCGGGCTTATTATCGCCGCCGACAATGAGAGTGAGTTAGCCTCCGTACTGGCCCATGAGATTGCCCACGTATCGCAACGCCATATCAGCCGTTCGATTGAAGGAAGCAGCGGTGCTAATCTTGCCACCATCGCCTCGATTCTTGCCGCCATCGCACTCTCCAGCCAAGGGGGTGATGCAAGCCTTGCAGCATTAAGTGTCGGTATGGCCGCAGGGCAGCAGTCCCGTATCAACTATACCCGCACCCACGAGAAAGAGGCTGACCGCATCGGCATTCACCTTCTGGCGGGCGCTCAGTATGATCCCCAGGGTATGGCACGTTTCTTTGAAAAACTTCACAAAGAGAGTCGCTACTATCAAACCGGTTTACCCGAAATATTAATGACGCACCCGGTCACCCTCAACCGTATTTCTGATGCTAAAAACAGAGCGGCCCAATATTCACAACGAGGCCAAGAGGGTATTGCAGACAAACCCGCCTTCCAATACTTTCGCGCCAAGGTGCGGGTATTGAACAGCATCAAGCAGCAACAACTCGAACAGCAGACACGCACGTTATTTAATCAACACCCCTTACCTGAGCTCGCCTACCAGCTCGCCTTGCTGGAGAATCACAATGGCAAAGCGGCACAAGCTGAAATGCGGTTACGCAAACTTATCCAGCAGCAAGGGGAGCATTCATGGTTAACGCTAGCACTTGCAGAGAGCCTGCAACGACAACAAAAAAACAACCAGGCACTCACGCTGTATAAACAAGCGCTACTGATCTACCCTGGCAATAAAGCATTAACACTCAACTATGCCGAACAGCTACTCAAGCAAAACGCAGCCGATGAAGCTTTCAACTTGTTAAAAGTATATCTACGCACCCATCATCAACTAACACCTAGGGTCTACCAACTCTATGCTCAAGCGGCAAGCCGGTTAGGCAATCGTGTTGACTCTTCATCGGCGCTAGCCGAATATTTCTATCTTCGCGGCCAGAGTATCGTTGCAGTGCAACATCTCGAAGAGGCGATAAAGGCCGCCAAGGATCAACCCTATCGCCTGCCTAAGCTACAACAGCGAAGAGATGAAATTAAAAAAATCGCCCTAGGCGAACAGTCCGAAAAACACTAGAAAATTCTGGGGATAGCACATGTCAAACGAAGAAGAGATCTCACCAACAGAAAAGCTGGAGAAAGAGGGTGTCTCCTTTATCAAGATACTGGTCATTAGCAAGATCATTATCATCACCCTAGTCGGTGCAGTGGCGTGGTGGTGGTTAAAAGATATTTAGCACTTCGAATCGGCCAAAATCAATTGGCCGTCACCTCGCATGGGATAAAAAACATCCTCAAGGAAGCTCTGATTAAGTCATGAATGTTTTATGCTGGCTGAAATCGCCCTCATTTATCCCGAAAGTTGCACCAATAGAACAACTATTACTGCGCATTTCAGAACAAATGAGAGCAACTTCCTCTCAGCCTAAATTCATCCAGACTTAATCAGAGATTCCTTAATCGTGCGTATTTAAATCTTATGAATTGACTTCGATCAATAGATACCGCTTAATCAGAGGGTATACTTTAATTTCACTCTATGCAGCATTGAAATATAAAGTAAAACTCACTGACCAAACTGGCACAAGAGGGTATAGATATGATTGATTTTAATGAGGTGCCCAAGGTCGCTGTAGATTTCATGAATGAAGATCATGAAGAGGCAACCCATATCACCAACTCGCTACAAACACTGGTGGGGGCTGCTGACAATGGCGAGGTTAATCCGCAGGGTATCAGCGATACCCTAGAGGAGCTTCTTACCCACTGTCGGGAACACTTCGCCCGCGAAGAGGCGCAGATGCAGAAGATAAACTTCCCCCCGTATCACATCCATCAGAGTGAACATCAACGAGTATTAGATGAGATGACGCAAGTGCTTGAAAACTGGCGCAAACACGAAGAGATTGCCACGCTAAAACAGTACACACTCGAGATTCTTCCCGAGTGGTTTGTAAGTCATATTGAGAGTATGGATAGCGTGACAGCGATGTTTATCGCACGTGCCGGTGGGCCGTTCGAGTTATAACTGCTGCCAGAATAGCAGTATCACCCGCAATGTGACCACGCGGGTGAATCTCTCGGCTATCTATATACTGTTTGCTGAATCACTCATATCACCATCACTTTTCTCGGATTTATCTTTATCACAAGGCTCATCACCTGCAGCAGCAGCGGCGGCCTTTTTGTCGCATGGCTCATCACCTGCAACAGCGGCAGATTTTTTGTCGCATGGCTCATCACCTGCAGCAGCGGCGGCCTTTTTGTCACATGGCTCATCGCCTGCAGCAGCGGCGGCTTTTTTATCGCATGGCTCATCGCCTGCAGCAGCGGCGGCTTTTTTATCGCATGGCTCATCGCCTGCAGCAGCGGCGGCCTTTTTGTCGCATGGCTCATCACCTGCAGCAGCGGCGGCCTTTTTGTCGCATGGCTCTTTACCCGACTCTTCTCCACCTTGGCGGTCATCTGACTCACTCGAGTTATGGTAATCACTCTTTTCGTCTGGCTCTGCCATGCTCAACAGGGGCCAAGCCGATAAACCCAAAACCGCCAATAGAGCTACTAATTTCATTGGAATACGCATTCAAACTGATCCTTTTTTATCATTCAGAAGAGATATAAACCATTCACTTGCCAAGTACAATAGTCACACCACAAGAAAGTGGTTAAGATTGCCTCTCTATTATTAATAGCCAACCGGAGTACGACCTCAAAATGTTCGGTCTGTTCAAAAGAAAAAGCCTGCTCGATGAAGGCACCACCCAATGGCTCTTTGATAGCTTCAATTGGGCACTGGATAATTTTGATGCACAACTGTTTCAGCAGCAGACACCACTGGTGTTGGCTAACGATCAATTTTTCCCAGACAGAGCCACCTCACCAGATGAAACAGCCAATGCACTACTGCAGCGAGTGCTGGAATATAGCGCAATGCAACAGTGGCCTTGCCGGGCACGCCCCGCCACCCCTCAGGACGACATTGCCCCGACCCCTCACATCCAGATCAAAAACGCACTGCGCGGCCCCAATGCACAGATCAGCGTTGAAGGTGATGGTTGGATTGATATCCCCTACAACCCACAGGCGTTACGCCAGCCGGATGCACTGATCGCCGCACTGGCACAAAATCTTGCAGTACTACTTGGACGTGCCATTCCGACACCACCACCCGGCGGTGAAGAGCTGCGGGCACCAGCCACCGACCTACTCACTATTTTTCTCGGCTTTGGGCTTTTCATTACCAACAACGCCTTTAATATTCAACGGGGTGGTTGTGGTAGCTGCCGCCCTTCGTCCGTTCAGCTAATGGGGGAGCTAACAGAAGAGCAGATGTGTTATGCCCTTGCAATATTTTGCCATCTAAAGGAAATTGATAACCGAGAGCTACTCCCCCACCTAAAAAAGAGCCTGCACAAGCTGTTTAAGCAAGCACGAAAAGAGATTCTGCATCAACCCCATGAGTTAGCCCGCTTGACCAAAAATAGAGCGCGCCTTGAGAGATAATCAAAGGCTTCATGTGCTGGTCACCATGGAGAGCAAAGCGGGGGCGATCAATCCACCTCATAAATGATGTGTATCAACAGTAGGCACTTTGGGCTAGATAGTGGTTGAGCTTCTGTAGAGCCAAGGCTCTGTACAGTATAGCTGTTTCTAATACAGGGATTAAGGGGAGATGAAAAAAGAGGGATTCCACAGGCTTTGTGGTATGATACGCGCCTAACGCATATCGCATGCGTTCAAGGGTGGCTATTTCGAGAAAATTTAGAGCATTTTTTGGTCATTTATGTATGGCTGAAAAGAGCAATCGCCCTGGTTCGCAGGTTCTCAAGGGTTTGAGAGCCGATAAAGTATCCTAAGCTTAACATTTAGAGTGCAAACATGACTGATCTGAGTAAATACAGAAATATTGGTATCTTCGCTCACGTAGATGCGGGTAAAACCACAACCACCGAGCGTATCCTGAAACTGACCGGTAAAATCCATAAACTGGGTGAGGTTCACGACGGTGCGGCAACAACTGACTTCATGGAGCAGGAGCAGGAGCGTGGCATTACCATCCAGTCTGCGGCAACCACCTGTTTTTGGAAAGATCACCGCTTCAACATTATCGATACACCCGGGCACGTTGACTTCACCATTGAGGTTTACCGTTCACTGAAAGTATTGGATGGTGGTGTCGGTGTATTTTGTGGTTCAGGCGGTGTTGAGCCACAATCCGAAACTAACTGGCGCTATGCCAATGAATCCGGTGTTGCTCGGGTTATTTACATCAACAAATTGGATCGCATGGGTGCAGATTTCTACCGTGTGACCAAGCAGGTTAAAGAGGTGCTAGGCGCACACCCGCTGGTCATGACACTGCCCATCGGCATTGAAGATGACTTCGTTGGCGTTATTGACCTGATGACCATGAAAGCGTGGGTATGGGATAACACTGGCGATCCTCTCGCTTTTGAAATCATTGATATTCCTGCGGAGTATCAGGAGAAAGCGGAAGAGTATCGCGAAATCATGATCGAAACTGCGGTAGAGCAGGATGATGACTTGATGGAATCCTACCTAGAAGGTGAAATTCCTTCAGTTGAAGATCTCAAGCGTTGCATCCGCAAGGGTACGATCAACCTGGACTTCTTCCCAACTTTCTGTGGCTCTGCCTTCAAGAATAAAGGGGTTCAACTGGTTCTGGATGGTGTTGTTGATTATCTGCCAAGCCCAACCGAAGTTAAGCCGCAGCCCGAAGTTGACATGGAAGGTAACGAGACCGGCGAATTTGCCATTGTTGCTGTCGACAAGCCACTGCGTGCGCTGGCATTCAAAATCATGGATGACCGCTTTGGTGCGCTGACCTTTATCCGCATCTACTCCGGCACCCTTAATAAAGGTGACACCATACTGAACACCTTCACCGGTAAGACTGAGCGTGTTGGCCGTCTGGTAGAGATGCATGCAGATGAGCGCATCGAACTGAGTTCCGCTCAAGCGGGTGACATCATCGCGCTGGTTGGCTTGAAGAACACTCAAACAGGCCATACCCTTTGTGACCCCAAAAAACCAGCCACGCTGGAGCCAATGGTTTTCCCTGATCCCGTCATCTCAATTGCCATTGCACCTGTTGATAAGGCCGCTGCTGAAAAGATGGGTATCGCCATCGGTAAAATGGTTCAGGAAGATCCTTCTTTCCGCGTAGAGACTGACGATGACTCTGGCGAAACCATCATCAAAGGCATGGGTGAGCTTCATCTGGACATCAAAGTTGATATCCTGAAACGTACCCACGGCGTTGATGTTGTTGTTGGAAAGCCGCAAGTAGCCTACCGTGAAACGATTACGGAGCGTCTTGAAGATAGCTACACTCACAAGAAGCAGTCCGGTGGTTCAGGTCAATTCGCAAAAATTGATTATGTTATCGAGCCTTGTGAGGCTGGTGAAGGCTTCACTTTTGAATCTAAAGTTACCGGTGGTAATGTACCTCGCGAATTTTGGCCTGCGGTTGAAAAGGGCTTTAAGATGAGCATGGTAAAAGGCGTACTCGCTGGCTTCCCTTGCTTGGACTTCAAAGTAACCCTGATGGATGGTAGTTTCCATGCCGTTGACTCCTCCGCAATCGCTTATGAAATTGCAGCCAAGGCCGCTTACCGCCAGTCAATGCCAAAAGCGGGCCCTCAGTTGCTAGAGCCGATCATGAAAGTTGATGTCTTCACACCCGACTCCCATGTCGGTGATGTTATCGGTGATTTGAATCGTCGCCGCGGCATGATCCTCGGACAAGAGTCAGGTGTTACAGGTGTACGCATCAAGGCAACCTGCCCTCTTTCTGAGATGTTTGGCTATATTGGTGATCTGCGCACAATGACTTCGGGTCGTGGCCAGTTCTCAATGGAGTTTGAACACTATGCAGCGTGTCCCAAGAATGTTGCAGAAGCTGTTATCAAAGAAGTGGCAGAGCGCGAAAAAGCGAAATAACCGCCTTTTCTAGCAGCGACACTAAAAAGCCGGGATCGTGAGATCCCGGCTTTTTTTGTTATTTAGCCCAGCTACTCTTCCCTTGGATGGCTTTTAACAAATTGCATCGCCTTCTGAATCGCAATAATAACCTTCTCACTCATCTCACTTTGCTCTTTTTCAGAGACATAAAACAACGCATCCACATCATGCTTGATGTAGCGCGGGGGAAGTGAGTTAAGGGCGATACAGGCAATATCATCCGCCTCATCCTCATTGAGAGTGCTACCGGCCTCCCCTGTTAAGGTACTCAGCTGCTCTTGAACCAATCTTTCATAATGGTTGTGTATGGATTCAAACGACATATCTCTCTCCATTGTTGACACAGTGATGTCAAAAAACAGTTATTTGATGTGGAAGGCTCATAGTTTTACCCGACTGAAATCACCCCCAAAGCTTAATTCTTACAGATCAACTCTACCAGACAAGTTATAGTCGATATGGGCATATATTTTGCATTAAAATCTATAGGCATCAATATCATTGAGTGACTATAGAATAGACATGGCACACCTGAAAAACATACTCTTTTTTGTATTACTGCTCTCAACCGGAGATGCCTTTGCTCAGCAATACCAAGCGCATTCTGAAATAGAGCAGGCTGTTCGCGACTATGTCGAAAGCCAGCTAAACACTCCGGTTAATTCAAACAGTGAAATAACTTTGGATAGACTTAACAATCGGCTCAAATTGTCACAATGTGAGGAACCTCTAGAGATTTTTTCTCTCAACCCATTTAACCCCACCGGGCGTAACAATATTGGTGTACGTTGCCACGCTCCTCGATTCTGGAAAGTGTTCATCCCGGTGACGATTACTTTTTATTCAACGGTGGTGGTGGCCAATAGACCACTCCACCGTGGCACCACCCTAACAGCCGATGATCTGCGACTTGATCGCCGCCAAATCGCCAACCACCTTGGGGGTTACTTCACCTCAATCGAGGAGGTCATTGGCCGTGATGTACGCCGCTCAATCCGTATGGGCAACATCGTCCAGCAGAACGCAACTGATGCCGAAAAAGTAATCAAAAAAGGCGAGCAGATTACACTGCGCTCGGGCAACAGCCGATTTAGTGTCGTTACCTCTGGAAAAGCGCTGAGCAATGGCGCACTGGGTGATATTATTAGGGTTAAAAATAGCAAGTCTGAACGCATTGTAGAGGGCACCGTGGTTGCACCAGGTGTCGTCAAGATACATAATTGAGCAATAATTTCTAATAAAACTAAAGTATTTTAAAACGCTGGACGCTAGTGGCGTATGTGGTGAAAAGGAGTAACTGTGATGGCTATTGATATTAACGGGTTTGGTGCAGGTCACCAGGTTCAGGCAAACAATGAAAACTCTCAAGTCAGCGTTGGCCGCAGCGAGCCAACGGTGGCTCAAGAAGAGACTGGTGGCTCTTCCACAACAGACACTGTCAGCCTGACTGACACCGCAGCACAGCTGCAGAAGCTGGAAAACAGCCTCGCAGCGCTGCCAGTAGCTGATACCGCGCGGGTTGAGAGCATTAAACAAGCGCTTAACGAGGGTACCTTTAACATGGACAACCGGGTAACGGCAGAAAAAATGATGGGTATGGAGAGCGCACTTAACAGTGCGTCGTAAGTTATAATGAACGGTCACGTCCAGCAACTGCAACAATCCCTTACCAATCAGATCACCGCATCTGATGATTTTTTACAGCTGCTACTCCAGGAGCGTGAGATTATCTCACAAAACAGGGTCGACCAACTGCCCGAGCTGACCCAAACCAAGCTGGAACTGATTGAGACGCTGGCACAAACAGAGATCGAAATACTCTCCTGCTTTAAACAGACACTGGGTGAAACTGACTCCGAACAACCCGAAAAAGCCATCCAAAAACTTGACCCTGATAATGAATATAAGCTGCTGGCACTGCTGCAAAAAGCACGTAACTTGGCCGCCACCTGCAAAACTGAAAACCTGATTAACAGCCAAATTGTCGAAGGGTGTCAAAACCAGATAGAGGATGCTCTCGATGTGCTGTTAAGAAGGGAAAAATACGCAGTCTACAGTGCTGCGGGTAAAACTATAAAACAAGGCGGAGGAAGCCTCGGCGAGGCTTAGAGCGACGAGAGAGGCTACTCCCCTTTAACTTTTCGCCAACGCTCTAAATCTGTCAGATTATCCAAATCCCACAACGTCGACAGAAGATAAGGGGTGATACCGCATGCCGCCGCGTTCTTCATAGTCTGGCTTAACACCTCGCCCCCACCCCACGCTACACCGTCAAACAGCCGAGCTTCACTCTCACCACACCCCAGCAAAACATAGCCACCATCTTCTGCCGGGCCAATCACCCACGGCTCACCGCGTAACAACACCTGCAAAGCCTGCGATAAATAAGCGGCACTAATGGATGGAATGTCGCTGCCAACCAATAGCGTGGCCATCGCGCTGCTTTGACTCAGGGCGTGGTGCATTCGCTCACCCAGGTCAGCCCCTTGCTGAGTGTGGAGTGTCACCCCAAACTGTTTTCGACAGGTTGCAAAAAAGGGGTGCTGGGTATCCGGCGCACACCACAACTCAACCGGTGAGAGTTCCGCATCAACTACGGTTTCAAGAATATGTATCAGCAACTCTTTATGCAGATCAGTCGCCACTTGCGAGCCAATATCGGGAATCAGTCGACTCTTTACCTCTCCCGGAATGGGCGCTTTTGCGAAGATGATAATTTTGCTGTCGGGGTAGAGCATTTATGGGAGTAGCGCCATCAACATCTGCTCATCTTTCACCTCAACCCCAAGGCTGAGCGCTTTTTCCACCTTGGAACCTGGATCACTACCTGCCACTACAAAGCTGGTTTTTTTCGAGACGCTTGAGGTCACTTTTGCGCCTAGCGCTTGCAGTCGACGCTTTGCCTCATCACGGGACATTTGTGAAAGCGTGCCGGTAAGTACCACTACCTGGCCATCCAGCGGCCTTGCTTCTGCTGTTTTATCTTCGATGGCTGGCCAGTGAATACCCGCCGCCAGCAGCTTATCGATCACTTCGCGATTGTGAGGCTGATTAAAGAATGCAATGATACTTTTTGCGGTCAGCTCACCTACCCCCGGAATCATGACACTGTTTTTATTTTCAAGATCAGATGGGTTTACCTTGTCAGGTAACCCCTGCTTTTGGAATCGTTCTGCTACCGCTGCCAGAGTAGATTGTGAAACCCCGCTAATTTTAATCTGCCGCCATGTCGCTGGACTCTCTAAATCATATACTTCCCTATTTTTCTCATCATTGAGAAAGTCGGCGATTTTCTGAGCCGACTTGGGGCCAACACCCTTAACACCTTTTTTAACAATATAATCAGAGAGTTTAGCCGCCATTAATGCGGGCAAGGTTTTAAAGTAATCCGCCAATATTTTAGCGCTCTCTTCACCAACTGAAGGAATTCCCAGCGCAAACAGGAACTTAGAAAACTGGGTGGATTTACTCTTTTCGATACCCTTTAGGGTATTTTTGGCCGACTTTTCACCCATTCGCTCTAAAGAGACCAGTTGATCCTCCGTCAGCTTATAGAGATCTGAGGCATCTTTAATCAGCTGCTCATCCACCAGCTGCTCAACCAGCTTGCCTCCCAAGCCCTCAATATCCATAGCACGGCGTGCAACAAAATGCTTTATAGACTCTTTGCGCTGCGCATCACAAAAGAGGCCACCCGAACAGCGCCATACCGCCATACCGTGCTCTTTAACCGCTTCGGAGTGGCAGACAGGACAGCTTTTTTTCATCACATAGCGCGGCAACTCATCCTTTCGATAACTCATGACCGGCGCAACCACCTCCGGAATCACATCCCCAGCCCGGCGAACAATCACCTTGTCACCCACTCGCAAATCTTTTCGTTGAATCTCCTCCTCATTGTGCAAGGTAGCATTAGTCACCACAACACCACCCACTTGAACAGGGGCTAATCTTGCCACCGGCGTGAGCGCCCCGGTTCGGCCTACCTGAACATCAATCGCCAACAGCTCGGTCATCTCCTCCTGGGCCGGGAATTTATGCGCAATGGCCCAGCGAGGGGCGCGTGCGACAAAACCAAGCGCTTTTTGTAGTGCCAGCTCATTTACCTTGTAAACCACGCCATCAATTTCGTAGCGAAGTTGATCGCGGCGTTGCAAAATATCCTGGTGATAAGCTAGACAACCATCCACCCCCTCAACCACCGCCACCTCAGGGCTGACCGGTACCCCCCAGCGTTGCAGCTGGTTGAGAATCTCGGTATGTGAGGTGGCTAACGCGCCCTCTTCAACATACCCAACCCCATAACAGTAGAAAGCGAGTGGTCGAGAGGCGGCAACGGACGCATCAAGTTGCCGCAGTGAGCCTGCCGCCGCATTACGTGGATTAGCGAAGGGCTTCTCGCCTCGCGCCAGCTGTTGTTGATTCAGCGCCACAAAGCCCGCTTTTGGCATAAATACTTCACCCCGCACTTCCAGTGTTTGCGGATAGCCTGTCCCTCGCAGCGCTAGGGGGATCGATTTGATGGTACGCACATTGAGGGTGACATCTTCACCCATCACCCCATCACCCCGAGTGGCCGCTTGCTGTAACTCACCTTTCTGGTAGAGCAGGCTGATCGCCAAACCATCCAATTTGGGTTCTGCTGCGTAACTCACCTGCTCTGTGGCTAGTTTTTTACAGATGCCACGATCAAATGCCTCCACCTCTTGCGGGCTGAAGGCATTGGCCAGTGACAACATTGGCACACGATGTTGCACCGAGCTAAAAGCAGTGAGCGGCGCACCACCCACCCGTTGGGTCGGTGAGCTAGGGGTAATTAATTGAGGGTATTGCTGCTCAAGTGACTGCAACTGCGCAAACAGTTTGTCATACTCCGCATCGGGCAGATCCGGGGCATCGTAAACATAGTAGCGTTCGTTGTGATAGGCGATCTGCTCTCGCAGCGCGTTAAGTTGCGAGATAATCTCTTGGGGCGGATTTTTCATAATGTTTTTGATTTTTTGGCTGGCTATGGAAAGTATGAATAGATGAGGTCAGTTTCAACCCGCATAAATATTTATGAGTTATTCAAAAGGTCAGCTTTCCAGGCATCAAGCTGCTGAATATCGAATGGCCGACGACGCTCATCACACAACTGAGCATCCAGTCGCTCACAGATATTTTTAGCCACTTTTGCCATGCTGTTGAGTGACGCTGTAAGGTCATCCTGTAGGTCACTCTCCATAAAGAGCAACACCCCGGGAGTGGTGAATCCGTTTAGATTATCCAGGTCGAAAGTGCCCGGTTCCAGCATATTTGCCATGCTGAAGGTTATTGCTCCTTGAGTCGCCCCCAGAAAGTGAAAAATCTCCATTTCACCATAACGCATGGCGGCAAGGTTAGCCGCTTTTACCAAGTCTGCCCCTACAAAATCATCCTGTTTTGCCACAATATGCAGGGCGATAACTGCCGGTATAGTTGATTGGGCTGCTGCTGGTGTAGGTGCGGCGGTATCATCCGTTGGTGGTGTCTCGGCTTGCACCACCTCGACCTCAGCCTCTTTTGGCTCACACGCCGTCTCTCGTTCTGCGAGGATCGGCACATCGCTGATTTCAGCATCTGGTATCGATTTTTGATCACCGGCAGCCGTCTCGTCAAACAGCGGCGCTTGACGGGGTTGCTGTTTCAATTGCCGTTTTTTTGATAAAAATTGACTGCCAAAATAGAGCGCTAGCAGAATGATAATACCAATAATAATCAGGCTGATACGTAAAGAATCCACCCTAAAACCCTCGTTTTATAATCTTCACTGAGACCGTGCTGCCACTCATCTGTTCCATTCTCTCACTATTGCGCCGCCAAGTCATAGGCCTGTTTGATGTCTACGGCGACCAAGCGTGAAACCCCCGGCTCTGACATGGTGACACCGTTCAGCTGCTGGGCCATCTCCATAGTCACTTTATTGTGACTAATGAAGATAAATTGTACTCGCGATGACATCGATTCAACCATTTTACAGAAACGCCCCACATTGGCTTCATCCAGCGGCGCATCAACCTCATCCAACAGACAAAAAGGTGCCGGGTTAAGCTCAAAAATGGCAAATACCAACGCCACCGCCGTCAGTGCCTTTTCACCCCCTGAAAGCAGATGAATGGAGCTATTTCGCTTACCGGGAGGACGCGCCATTACCGTGATGCCAGTATTTAACAGGTCATCGCCGGTTAATTCAAGGTAGGCGTGACCACCGTCAAACAGTATCGGAAAGCTCGCCTGCAAACCCGCATTAACTTTATCAAAGGTCTCCTTAAAGCGAGTCCGGGTCTCACGGTCAATCTTGCTGATGGCCGACTCCAGCGTGGTTAATGCCTCAACAAGATCTTGATATTGTGCTTGCAGATAGCGCTGACGTTCAGACTCTCGCTCATACTCACTAATGGCCGCTAAATTGATGGGTCCCAGCTGCTGGATCTGCTGCTCTATGGTGACCAGTTGCTGCTCAATTTGAGCCTCATTCACCTGCTCTGCCACCTCATCAAATAGCTGAGGAAATGCAAAACCGGTCTCATTTATTTTCTCCAACAACCCTTGCTTACGCTCTAGTATCACTTGAAGTTTTAGTCGCAACTCTTCTAAATTATTACGTTTTTTTGTTATTTTTTTCTCAATGTTAACACGTTGTTTATTATTATTATGTTGCTCAGTCTCTATCTCACCCGCTCGGGTGCGCACTTCTGCAAGCTCCGCCTCCACAGTCATTCGCAGCGCCAACTGCTCATCCAGCGAAGCTTTTAATGCGAGTTGCGATGGCTGTTTCTGCTGCTCTTTATCCTGCTCATTACGTCGCGCTGCTAGCTGTTCAAGCTGCTGTTGGCTGCGCGCTATCCCCTGTTCAACCGCCTCTTTGGTGGCGTGTATGGATTGAATTTTCAACGCTAAATCGTGGCTAGCCAAGTGAGTCGTATGCTGCTGTTGCTCGGCCTCATCCCGCTCCCTTTGCAGTAATTCACGGCGGCTTGAGGCTCTCTTGCACTGTTGATTCAGCTGTTCAATGAGATGACAAGCATTACGATGCCGCTCAGCTGCCTGTTGCTGCTCTTCAGTTGCCTTGGCAAGCGCTTCAGCCTGCTGCTGCTGTTGCTGTGTAATCTGCTGCTGACGATCATGACACTGCACCAGCGCCAATTGAGCGCTATTGAGCCGCTTACCTGTTTCAGCCAGCGCCTGAAGTATTTCATTATATTCACGCTGTTTTGAGTGTCGTGCAGCTTCCAGCTCATTCAGTTGCTGTTGTGCCTGTTGAGCGCGTGCTTCAAGCACAGCACACTGCTGTTCAAGTGGTTGCAGTGTGGCCAGCAGCTCACGCAGCTGCTTTTCACGCTGCAACAGCCCCACATTATCGCCCGAGGCACCCCCAACACGCAGCCAGCAGGCACCCAACCAGAAACCATCTTGGGTAATCAGTGATTCATGGGGAGCTAATTGGTCGCGCTGGCTGAGCGCCTGAGTAAGGTTATCGGCAATATAGACATCGGCCAGAAAACCTTGCAGTGAGCAGTCGGCCTGTATCTGGTCAAGCAGGCGCGATTTCTTCGACTCACTCTCCCGATGCTGCGCGGTGGTATCAAACAGTGTCAGCGAGAGGCTCCCCTGCGCTGCTGAGTTTAATGAAGAAGCCAGTGAATCCAGCTCATCCACACAAACTGATTCGAGATAAAAATCCAGCACCAACTCCACCGCACGCTCCCAACCGGGGGTGACGGCAATGACCTGAGCAAGGCGTTGAACATTTTCAACTCCTGAGTCACTTAGCCACTGGGTTGTCGCGTGTTGATCCCCACCCAGTGCAGCATGTTGCAGCATCTCAAGCGATGCCTTCTGTCCACTCAACTGCTGAATTTTATGACGCTGGCTATCCAGTTGGTTAGCTATATTGAGATTGAGCGTTCGTTGCTGCTGAATTTTTGATTGCAGCTGCTCACACTGCTGGCCTAATTTAGCCAGCTGCGCTGCTTGCGCTTTCTCTCGCTGCTCTTGAGTGGTGACCGCCTCTGCTCGCATATCCACATCAATGGCTGAGTCTTGCGCTTCCAGCTGCTGCAATTGAGTTTTATATTGTGCTATTAACACCGACTGCTGCTGTCGCTGAACCTCTGCGGATGCCGCCTGCTTTTCGGGTTCCAAAAGGCGCTGATTAAGCTGATCCCACTCATTTTGTTCGTCGCGCAACGCCATTGCGGCACTTGCCAACCTTGCCGCAGAGGCTTTGTTCAACAACGTTTGCTCGGCTTGTTGCGCCACACGCTCGGTTAATTCCACCGCTAAGGTGGCTATTTTTTGCTGGTCGGCCTCAAGATGCGTCACCAGCGCCTGCTCATCTCGCTGCATTGATGCCAACAGCTGCTGCCGCTGCTTCGTCTGCGTTGCAATGTGCTGAAGAGATTGCTCGATGGCCACTATCTCAGCACCACAGGCGTAAAAGCGCCCTTGAATTTCGTTGATCAACTCACTGTTCTCATGAAAAGCGGTATGTAGCGCCAAACTCTCTTTTTCAATGCTGCGCTGAGTGGCGATCACCGCCTCAACCTCCGTTTCACCCTCGGCCACTTGCGCCTCTATCGTGCGACACTCTTTATCGAGCCTGCGCCAGTGATGCATATGCCACTGCCCGGTTGCATGGCGCTGCTGCTCTTTTAATGTGCGGTACTGTTCGGCTGTTTTGGCTTGCTGCTGCAGGTGTTCAATCTGTCGAGCAAGTTCACTGCGCAGATCATTCAAGCGTTCTAGGTTTTCGCGGGTGCGGCCAATTCTGTTTTCCGTCTCACGACGACGCTCTTTATATTTAGAGATACCCGCCGCTTGCTCCAGAAAAACCCGCAGCTCTTCCGGTCTTGCCTCAATTAAACGCGAGATCATCCCCTGCTCAATAATCGAATAGCTGCGTGGCCCTAAGCCCGTGCCTGAAAAAAGATCACTAATATCGCGGCGGCGGCACTTGCTGCCATTGAGATGGTAGTGTGATTGGCCATCGCGCCCCAGCACCCGCTTAACTGAAATCTCATTATAGTGGCCATGCTGCCCACCAACACGACCCTCGCTGTTATCAAAGATCATCTCCACCGATGCCTGACCCACCGGCTTGCGACTGGCCGAGCCATTAAAAATGACATCAACCATCGCCTCACCGCGTAGATTTCTGGCAGAGCTTTCACCCATCACCCAGCGCACCGCATCGATGATATTTGATTTGCCACACCCATTAGGGCCGACAATGCCGACCAGATTACTGGGAACAGGAACCGTGGTGGGATCCACAAACGATTTAAAGCCTGCGAGTTTAATTTGAGTAAGGCGCATTAATTTATTTGTTTCGCAAATGGAAAAATCGTCAAAGAGGAGTAAACTACCCCGTATTATACATGGGCGACAACCAACCAGAGAGTAAAATAGTCGCCTCGGGGAGTACACCTAAACAGACCAACAGGCACTGCCAAAACATACCTTGAACAGATGCTAAAAATCACCACAGAGATCAATTTATGCCTAGCCAACCCAGTAAAGAGCTTGAAACTTTTGACAACCCAAACCCGGAGCGCGATTACACCATTCGGATTCGCTGCCCAGAGTTCACCTGCCTCTGCCCAAAAACCGGCCAGCCGGATTTTGCCGAAATTTTCATCGACTATGTCGCCGATCAACACTGCATCGAACTTAAAGCATTGAAGATTTACATCTGGGCATTTCGTGATCAGGGCGCTTTTCATGAGAAAGTGACCAACGAAATCCTCAACGATTTAGTCGCTGCGTGTGACCCTCGTTTCATGCGCCTCACCGCCAAGTTCGGCGTGCGTGGTGGAATCTACACCACGGTTGTTGCAGAACACCGCCAACAGGGGTGGATTGCGCCCACACCGGTCACACTGCCGTAAAATGGGTGAGATCCCGCTCTTTGTTGGCATCGACATCGGCACCTCTGGCTGTCGTGCTATCGCCATTGATGCGCAACGTCAAGTTCAAGGTGAAGCGCGCAGTAGCATGGCGGCTCCCCATCAAAAAGGCGATGGTTTTGAGCAAAAACCGCAAATTTGGTGGCAAGCGGTCAGCCAAACCCTAGAGCAGCTCTTTAAGCAAATACCTGCACAACAGGTGGTTGCCATTGCCGTTGATGGCACCTCGAGCACCCTGCTGCTGTGCGATGGGCAGGGCAAGCCCATCGGCCCAGCCTTAATGTACAACGATGCACGGGCCACGGTTGAAGCGGAACGAATGGAGCGCATTGTTCCCGAACAGAGTGCCGCCCACGGCCCCTGCTCGGGCTTGGCCAAGCTATTATGGTTACAGCGCTGCCTACCCACCGAAAACATCCGCCACATCTGCCATCAAGCCGACTGGATTGTCGGCCAACTGAGTGATCGCTTCGACTGTAGCGACATCAACAATGCGCTTAAACTAGGCTATGACCCCATCAAACGGCAATGGCCCGACTGGATGGGGCACCTCGGAGTCATCCGAAAGTGGCTACCAAAAGTCTATCTGCCCGGCCACGCCATCGGCACTCTTAGCAGCACCATCGCTGAGCGCTTTGGCCTCAACCCCAACACCCAAATTGTCGCAGGCACCACCGATAGCACTGCCGCCTTCATTGCCACCGGCGCAAATCAAATAGGCGATGCGGTCACCTCACTTGGCTCAACCCTGGTTATGAAAGTGGTCGCAGCCTGGCCCGTTTTTGTGCCCAAATATGGTATTTACAGCCAACCTTTAGGCAATCGCTGGCTGGTAGGCGGTAGCTCCAATAGTGGCGGGCAAGTATTACAACACTACTTTAGTGATCAACAGCTGCTCACGCTCAGCCCAAAAATGAATCTGGATAAACCCACAGAGCTTGACTACTACCCGCTGCTCACTCCGGGGGAGCGTTTTCCTATCTGCGATCCAACGCTACCACCACAAATGGAGCCGCGCCCCACAGACGAAGTACAATTTTTACAGGGGTTACTGGAGGGAATGGCGCAAATTGAGCTACAAGCCTACCAACGGCTAATGGAGTTCGGCGCACCCTACCCCACCACCCTCAGAAGTGCCGGTGGTGGCGCAGATAATTCGCAGTGGCAAACCATGCGCCAACAGCTATTAAAAGTGAAAATGTGTAATGCCCAACATCAACAAGCGGCCTACGGCAGTGCACTGCTGGCGCTGCGGGGTATTAACGGAGAATCAGAAGATGATTAGTCACCATTCAGCATGTTTATATTTTGCCTCAAATTGAGGCAATTTTTGCACACAAAGAGGGAGCACATAGGGAATAGGTGACCGATTGAGTACCAAAATAACGAAGAGTTGAGGAAAAAGATGAATACGCTGAGTCGTTACGATGATTAAACCCATCAGTGGTGCAGGTTACCTCTTGCGAGGGCTGGCCCTGCTCCCTAAAAAAGGGATCTTCCCCTACGTTGTTATCCCCATGGTGATCAACGCATTGCTCTTTGCACTGGCACTGATTCTGGCTATCGGACAGGTTGGCAGCCTTATCGACTGGGCATTGCAGCAACTGCCGAGCTGGCTTCAGTGGCTAGACTGGCTAATGTGGCCACTACTGGTGCTCACCGCGCTCATCCTGGTCTTCTTTCTGGTGGCGATTCTCGCCAACATTATCGCCTCACCTTTTAATGGCCTACTGGCCGAAGCGGTAGAGCGCCACCTCACCGGAGAGGTCTATCAGGCTGAGAGCAGCAGCTGGCGGCGGGCATTGGTAGAAGCACCAAAAGCGATTACCGGTGAGTTGATCAAAATCGCCTACTTTGTCAAATTCGCCATCCCGCTAGGCATTCTATTTTTGATCCCCGGCCTCAACCTTTTCGCCCCACTGTTGTGGTTTATCTTCGGTGCCTGGATGTTAGCGTTGGAGTATTGCGACTACCACCTCGGCAACCACAACATTCGCTTTGCCCAACAACGCACACTACTCGGCCAAGAGCGTATGCTAACACTCGGATTTGGTGCCGCCACCACCTTGGCCACCATCACCCCGTTGGTTAACTTTATCGCCATGCCCGCCGCCGTAGCAGGCTCCACCGTTATGTTAATAGAGAAGGAGCTGCTGAAAAAAACCCAGCATAGCGAGCAGTAAGATGAGATGAAATGACGACGTATACCTCCCCCTTAGAAAAAGGAGGATTTAACCCGATCAATCTCCCCCAACCCCTCTTTGCTAAAGAGGGGGGGGCAAGCGGCTCATCTGTTTCGATCCGAAGTGCACAGCAATAGTCGCTCTATTAGTGCGATTTTCGGGATAAATGAGGGCTTTTTATAGATCGTTAGGTTGATGCCTGCATGATCGGTTTGAGCAGTAGTGAACGCCCGGTCATCTGCTCGGGGATGGGCAACCCCATGAGGTGTAGTACGGTGGGTGCGACTGAGCTTAAGCCGCCGGTGCAGCTGAGTTGCCATGGGTGTTTGTCGAGAATGAGGCAAGGAACTGGGTAGATGGTGTGTTGGGTCTGTGGCTCGCCGGTGATGGGGTCGACCATCTCTTCACAGTTGCCGTGGTCGGCGGTCAGTAGTACCGAGTAGTTTTCACTCTCTGCACTGTTTAAGACTCGCCCCACCTGTTGGTCCATCGCTTCTACTGCTTTTAGTATCGCCTGGCGTTTGCCGGTGTGCCCTACCATGTCACCGTTGGCAAAGTTGACTACGATCAGGGCGTATTTTTTTCTCTGCATCGCTTCAATGACTGCATCTGCGACCTTTTTGGCGCTCATTTCTGGGGCCAGGTCGTAGGTGGCCACGTCGGGTGAGGGGATGATCTCCCGCTCTTCTCCATTAAAGGCATCACCCCGGCCACCGTTTAAGAAGTAGGTTACGTGGGCATATTTTTCGGTTTCGGCACAGTGGAATTGCTGTAGGTCGGCCCGGCTCACGATTGCGCCCAGTGTCTGTTTCGGGTGCTCTTGCTCAAAGGCGAAGGGGAGCTTGTACCACTCATCGTACTCTGTCATGCAGCTCACATGGGGTGGCGAATAATCACCACGGTCAAACTCATCAAAGCGGGGCTTGAAGAGTGCGCGGGTAAGTTGCCGGACTCTATCTTTACGGTAGTTAAAGAGGATGATGTGATCATCTGCTGTGATGGGTTGCGCTGCCGGGAGTGCGGTCGGCACTATAAATTCGTCATTGATGCCTTTTTCATAGGCGTGTTTAATCACTGCTGAGGCGCTTGCACCCTGCTCGCCTTCGCCTTGTACGATTGTCTGCCAGGCGAGTGCGATGCGATCCCAGCGATTATCTCTATCCATTGCGTAGTAGCGCCCCGAGATGGTTGCAATGGCTCCATTGCTGTTTTGCAGGGCCTCTTCGAGTTCATTGAGGTAGCGAAGCGCTGATTTGGGTGAGGTGTCTCGGCCATCACAAAACATGTGAACCAGTGGCATCACTTGGTAGCGGCGGCACAGTTCGATTAACGCTTTGAGGTGACGAATATGGCTATGAACGCCGCCGTCAGAGACCAGCCCCATCAGGTGCATTGGGCGAGCTGCATTTTTGGCTTTTTCAACGGCGGCTACCAGTACCGGGTTATTGAAAAAATAGCCGTCATTGATGGCATCATCGATGTAGACCAGATCTTGGCGAACAATATCACCGCAACCGATGGTGAGGTGCCCTACTTCTGAATTCCCCATCTGTCCATCCGGTAGCCCAACGGCTGGGCCTGATGCCTGTAACAGGGTGTGTGGGTAGCGACTGAAGTAGTCATCTAGGCAGGGGGTGGCGGCCTCTACAACCGCATTATTGAGGCCGGCTGGGTTGGTTCCAAAACCATCCAGTATCATCAAAACAACGGGGCGACGGGGGGCTGACATGTTAATTTTCTCCTTAAGGAAGCTCTGATCAAGTCATGAATGTTTTATGCTGGCTGAAATCGCCCTCATTTATTCCGAAAATAACACCAATAGAGCGACTATTACTGCGCATTTCGGAACAGATGAGAATAACTCCCTCTCAGCCTAAATCCACCCAGACTTAAGCAGAGATTCCTTAACGAACCAGTAACAACGGGTAATCCATCGGCTGTTGTTCCGTTTGCTTTATCGATACACGGTACACCCGCTTCCACTCTTTATCTGACAATAGCGGCTCAAGCTCAGCCAGTGCTGAGGTGTAATCTGCCGTCGAGCGAGGGAAGCAGATTAATGCCAAGCACTGCTTTCGTAGTCCGGTGACGGTTCCTAACCACAGTTTTTTTGCGCCCGGCTCCAGACGAACTGTACTTGGCCAGAGTCGCAATACCCGTAACGAGTCGGGTGATTCACTTTGTGTTCGAATTAGCAGCAACGCCTGCTGCTCTCCATTGTGGAACTGGGGTAGCACTGGTAGCGTTACCAACTGAGGATGGGGTAGCAACCAGCGTAATACACTGCTTAGGGTGAGCGGTTCAGCTGCAAACCACCCCTGAGCTTCCAAAGTTTGGCGCAGTGATGAGAGTTCACCGACCCACTGGATATTCAGTGGCTGCTCTTGATCGCCCTCCAGATCGATCCGAAATGCCGGGCTATTTTTCCAAGCGTTCTGCCACCAGTCAGGAGCGGCAACCACTTGAATACTGCGCTGTACAGCGTAGCGTTCAAGGTCATCGGCCATTTTCGCATTCACATGCCAACTTCCCGCAATCAGAAAAACCAGCAGCGCCACAACCGGCACGCCCCTCACACCGCCGCTGCGGCGCAAATGGTAGTGACGGGCAATGGCTAGCAGGCTAATCCAGGCGGCTCCTAGGCCGATCCCTCCCAGCACGTCCGCCAGCCAGTGAGCACCCAAGTAGAGCCGGGAAAAACCGATCCCTGCCACCAGCAGTGTTGCGGCGGCATAGGGCAACCAGCGGCGGTTATCGGGCAGTACCTGTGCTGCCAGCATCGCCAGATAGCCGTAAACGACGGTGCTCAAGGTCGCATGGGCACTGGGGAAGCTGTAGGCGTTCGCCCCTGAGTACATGGCAACAGGCCGAGGGAAGTGGTAACTGTATTTAAACAGCGCGACCGCTAAGGCGGCAAAGCCTACTGCGGCCAGCCAATAGAGCGCCTCTCGCCACGCCCTTTTCCACGCCATCCACAACAGCACGCTGATCACCAGCATAAGTATCATCACGCCATCACCCAGAGCGCTAAACAGCACCATTAGCTGATCACCCAGCGGGGTGCGCAGCCCTTGCAGCAGCGCATAGAGTGACTCACCAGCGGGTACTAAAAAGCGCCCGGCCATTACATTCTCCGACACCCCGAGAAACAGCCAAGTTCCCCCCAGCAGTATCCCCAGCCACACCAACAGCGCACCTAAAACCGGCCTTTCGGCATCCAGCAGATCACCAATAATCCATGCGCTGGCCGGGTGGCTACGCCCTTGGGAGAGAAAACTATCTGCCCAGCGCTGGCTCCGTTTTTTAAAAAACAGATAAACAAGATGTACTATTTTTATGGTCGCCCACACCGAGATCAGTACCACCCCAAGCAGCACAGCCAACCGTCCGGCCACCTCACCAGCCAACGTCAACGAAGCGCCGAAAGCCATGCCTAACAGCAGATAGATAGGTGCCCAAGCCAGAGCGGAGAGGATATTGGCTATAAAAAAGCGCTGCGGTGGCATCATCATCATGCCCGCCATCATCGGAACGACGGGTCTTACTGGCCCGACAAAGCGGGCGATAAAAACACTCTTGCCACCATGACAACGAAAAAACGCCTCGCCCCGTGATAACAGCGCAGGATGGCGATTAAAAGGCCACCATTGGCGCACTTTGTCGTTATAGCGATAGCCCAGCCAGTAGCTCAGGCCATCGCCCAATACCGCACCCGCCACTGCTAATAAAAAGGTAAGCCAGAAGCCCATGGCACCGGCTGCAATCAATGCACCCGCGCCAAACATCATCACTGCCCCCGGCACTACTAGGCCAACAACCGCTAAGGACTCAGCACAGGCAACCAGCAACACCGCCAGACCGGCCCAATGAGGGTTGGCACTTACCCAGCTAAGCAGTTGATGAATCAGGTCAGTCACACAGTCCCTTAAATTGAGTTACTACTCTTATGGAGAGTGAGCTATGAAGTGATGTTTGTCAGCCACCTGAGTTACAGAGAGCCGTCATCCTCACTGCAACAAGCCAACACTCTTAATTTGCACATAGCAGTGGCTTGCCACTTTGAGCTGTAATCTTTCGAATGATTTTAAGGTGATGCGTGATAACAGTAGCGGTGATCCGTTTTCGCCGCTACTCAGTTGCAATATCAGCTGCCCTTGGCTTACCTCTGATACGGCCTCGATCACCATCGGCCAGATATTTTGAATGCTGCTACCAACGGCGGGTTGAAGTGTAATGCTGACATCCTTGGCGGGGATATGTACTCGAACCTCATCACCCACCTTTCGGTTTACCCGTTTTACCCAGAGTTCTCCACAGCGGCACTGTAGGCGACTGAGGTGGTAGTAGTCATCATGCTGCATCACTTTGGCTATCATCACCTCACCCGCCTCTTCACCGTGGCGGGCGGCGAGGTCAAAGCGCCCCATCACTTGTTGAAGTGAGCCTTCGGCCTGCACTTTTCCTTGCTCTATCCACACCATATAGTCTGCGAGACGGCTCAGCTCTTTTTGTGAGTGAGTGACGTAGATCACCGGCATCGCCAGCTCATCATGTAGCCGCTCTAGGTAGGGTAAAACTTCCTGCTTGCTGTGTTCATCCAGTGCCGAGAGCGGCTCATCCATCAGCAATAACCTGGGGCTGGTCAGCAGGGCACGGGCAATGGCAACGCGCTGTTGCTCTCCTCCAGAGAGGTGTGTAACGGCTCTTTTTAACAGATGAGTAATGCTCAGCATCTGCACCACATCATCCATTTTCATAATTCGCTCATGGGGCTTTAGGCGCTTCTCTCCAAACTGAATATTCTGTTGTACATTCAGGTGGGCAAAAAGGTTGGCCTCCTGGAAAACATAACCCACAGGGCGTTTGTGGGGTGGGGTGAAAAGAGAGTCCATGCTCTGCCACGGCTCGCCATCAACCGAAAGCGAGCCATCAATCTTCGGCTCTAATCCAGCAATACAACGCAGCAGGGTGGTTTTACCCGAACCCGAATCACCAAACAGCGCACTGACCCCTTGGCCAGGTAGCGTAAAACGAGCATCCAACTGGAATTCACCACGGTCGGCTTTAAAGTGCGCCTGGATTGCTCTGCTCATCGATTGCGCACCTCAATGCGACGGTTCATATAGTAGAGCGTCAGTAGCACCACAAAGGAGAACAGCACCATACCGGCTGAGAGAATATGTGCCTGACCATACTCCAGCATTTCGACATGGTCATAGATGGCAATCGATAGCACCTGTGTTTCACCGGGAATATTGCCGCCAATCATCAATATCACACCAAATTCACCAATGGTGTGGGCAAAGCAGAGGACAATTCCGGTGATAAAGCCAGGGCGTGCCAGCGGCACCACAACACTCATAAAAGTATCGAAGGGTGATGCCCTTAGCGTGGCGGCACTCTCCAGCGGCTTAGTGCCGAGGTTTTCAAAGGCATTTTGTAACGGCTGAACCATGAACGGCAGGGAGTAGAAGATAGAGGCGACCACCAAACCGGCAAAGGTAAATGGCAGGGTATCCAGACCAAGCCGCTGCATAAACTGCCCCACCGCACCTTGCGGGCCGAGTAACAGCAGCAGATAAAAACCCAAAACAGTAGAGGGCAGCACTAGCGGCAGTGCAATAATCGCGGCAATCGGCTGTTTAAAGAGAGAGCGGGTTTGTGACAACCACCAGGCCAGTGGTGTGCCGATCAGTAACAACAGAAGCGTGGTCACACTGGCCAGTTTGAGGCTTAACCAGACCGGTTGCCAATCCATCTCCATGGTTAAAAATATCCTGAATAAGTCAGTTTGAATTCAAACTTGGATATGAGTCGCTGCAATTTAATCATGACGGTTTAGAGACTCCTGGCTACTCACTGTGGGGGCACTTAACCCATCATACCCGGCGGCTATAATAATCTGTTTTGCCGAGTCACTGCGTAGATAATCGACAAATGCGCTGGCCGCCGGATGACCTGCTGCACGTTTTAACCATACCGCCTGTTGTGCAATGGGCGTGTAATAATCCTTCGGAACACGCCATATGGCACCTTTCAGGGAATCACCCGCCGCTACAATTTGTGCGCTGGCCACAAAGCCCAGCTGAGCATTGCCACTGTGAACAAATTGATACGCCTGAGCAACATTCTCCCCCCTCACCGTGCGTTTTAAAAAGCGCTGGCTCAAGCCAAAGCGCGTCATCACCTCCATAGCAGCGGCACCGTAGGGTGCTATTTTGGGGTTCGCCATCGAGAGGTAGGAGAAGTCACCTTGGCGCAACTGCTGCAACGCCTCTTCAGGGGAGTGAGCACCCGGTGCCCAGAGCACCAGCTTGCCGATTGCATAGGTGAAGCGCTGATTAGGAACAACTAGCCCTAGGTTTTCTAAACGACGGGGGCGCAGCGCATCAGCGGATAAAAAAATATCGAAGGGTGCGCCATGGGTGATCTGCGCAAACAGCTTGCCACTCGAAGCGTAGCTGGTGCTTACCTGGTAGCCACTCTGTAACTCAAATTGTGAAACCAGTTTTTGCATGGCTGATGCAAAGTTAGAGGCGACCGCAATTTGTAACTTATCCGCTGCGAATAGTGGGCCGCTTAACAAGGCGAATAGGGAAAAACAGAGCAACGCTCTTGTAGGAGTTTTCATGCCACAATGGTATCTCATCTCACCCGGTAAAGTCGCTCAGATGACCCGTGAACTCTGTGATTTATTGATTCAGGCCTGCGCCAATAATCGGCCTGACCTACTCCCACTCTATGGTCGCAGGTGGTTTTCCGGAGATGTCGTAGGTGACGCGGGAGATGCCTTCTACTTCGTTGATAATGCGGTTTGACATCACCTCTAGCACTTCGTAGGGAATGTGCGACCAGCGGGCGGTCATGAAGTCGACGGTCTCTACGGCACGCAAGGCGATGACATAGTCGTAACGGCGACCATCACCCATAACACCGACTGATTTTACTGGCAGGAAGACTGCAAATGCTTGGCTTATTTTATGGTAGAGGTTGGCTTTGTGTAGCTCTTCGAGGAAGATCGCATCTGCACAGCGCAGCAGGTCGGCATACTCTTTTTTCACTTCGCCAAGAATACGCACACCCAGCCCCGGCCCTGGGAAGGGGTGGCGGTAGACCATGTCGTATGGCAGGCCTAACTCTAAGCCCAACTTACGCACTTCATCTTTGAAGAGTTCACGCAGCGGTTCAAGTAGTTTCAGTGACATATTTTCCGGCAGCCCGCCCACGTTGTGGTGAGACTTGATGACATGCGCCTTGCCACCTTTGGTTGCCGCCGATTCGATAACATCCGGGTAGATCGTCCCCTGAGCCAGCCACTTGGCGTTATCCAGCTTATTTGACTCCTCGTCAAAAATATCGACAAACAGGTTGCCAATAATTTTACGTTTTTTCTCTGGGTCACTCTCCCCTTTTAAGGCATCCAGAAAGCGCTGTTCAGCATCCACGCGGATCACCTTAACGCCCATGTGCTGTGCAAAGGTCGACATCACTTGGTCACCCTCGTTAAGGCGCAACAAGCCGTTATCAACAAAGACGCAGGTGAGTTGATCACCAATCGCACGGTGCAGCAGTGCGGCGACCACTGAAGAGTCTACGCCACCTGAAAGGCCGAGAATAACCTCATCACTACCGACTTTCTCTCGGATGGTGGCGATGCCATCTTCGATGATGTTGCCCGAGTTCCATAACGGCTCACAACCGCATATTTGGTGAACAAAGCGCTCAATCATCCGTTCACCCTGGCGGGTGTGGGTCACCTCTGGGTGAAATTGTAAGCCATAAAAGCGGCGGCCATCATCTGCCATACCCGCAATCGGGGCACTGGCGGTGCTGGCGATCACTTCGAAACCTTCGGGTACCTCGGCAACGCGATCACCATGGCTCATCCAGACATCCAGCACCCCGTCACCCTCACCCTCAGTTGAGGTGTGATCTTCAATATCGCGTAATAGGTCAGAGCCGCCCCAGGTCTGTACCTGAGCGTAACCAAACTCACGGTGAGTTGAGGTTTCAACCCGGCCACCCAGCTGCTCAGCCATGGCCTGCATGCCGTAACAGATCCCCAGCACCGGTACACACATCTCAAAAACAATCGCGGGCGCTTCAAGGGTATCTTCTGCGGTGACCGACTCCGGCCCACCGGAAAGAATAATGCCGCTGGGAGCAAAGTTTTCAATCTCTGTGGGAGCCATGTCACATGAGCGCAGCTCACAGTAGACACCGGCATCACGCACACGGCGCGCAATCAATTGTGTGTATTGAGAGCCAAAATCGAGGATCAAGATACGCTGGGAATGAATGTTGGTGTCTGGTTTCATGGAAGCCACTTTAAAATATATGTCATCGAAAAACGACTGTGGCCGGGAAAACCCAGCCACAGTCACTCATGCCAGCACAGCGTTTTATACGCGGTAGTTGGGTGCTTCTTTGGTGATGGTTACGTCATGGACATGACTCTCCAGCATCCCTGCTGAGGTGATGCGGCAAAATTCTGGTTTGGTTCGCATCTCATCAATCGTGCTGCAACCGGTATACCCCATCGAGGAGCGCACGCCGCCCATTAACTGATGCACGATGGTCACCATGGTGCCTTTGTAAGGAACCCGACCTTCAATACCCTCAGGCACCAGCTTGTCGGCATCACTGCTCTCTTGGAAATAACGGTCACTTGAACCCTGTGACTGCGCCATCGCACCCAGCGAACCCATACCACGATATGATTTATAAGATCGACCCTGAAATATCTCAACCTCTCCAGGCGCCTCATCCGTACCGGCCAGCATCCCGCCCACCATTACCGAGTAGGCACCGGCGGCCAATGCTTTTGATAGATCGCCTGAAAAACGCACGCCACCATCGGCGATCAACGGCACGCCCGTCCCTTCCAGCGCCTCTGCAACATTCGAAATAGCCGTAACCTGGGGGACACCCACGCCAGCAACGACACGGGTGGTACAAATAGAGCCTGGCCCAATTCCCACTTTCACGCCATCCGCACCCGCCGCAACCAGCGCCTTGGCTGCAGCACCTGTGGCGATATTACCGCCGATCACTTGCAATGATGGGTAGTTGCTTTTGGCCCATTTAACACGATCCAAAACACCCTGCGAATGGCCGTGGGCAGTATCAATAATAATCACATCAACACCCGCTTCAACCAGTGCGGCGATACGCTCATCGGTGCCAGCACCCACCCCAACCGCCGCACCCACTCGCAGGCGGCCTTGGTCATCTTTACACGCATCCGGCTTGTCGGTCGCTTTTTGAATATCTTTTACCGTGATTAAGCCTCTCAGTTCAAAATCATCATTAACCACCAGCACTTTTTCAATACGGTTTTCATGTAACAGGCTGAGAACCTCTTCACGAGATGTCCCCGCCGCTACCGTCACCAGCTGCTCTTTGGGTGTCATGATGGTAGAAACTGGCTCGTTTAAGCGTGTTTCAAAGCGCAGATCACGGTGCGTCACAATACCAACCAACTCTTCACCATCCACTACCGGCACACCCGAAATATTTTTTGCCTGGGTTAACTCAAGCACCTCATGAATACTGACATTTGGTGACACGGTGATCGGGTCTTTTATAACACCGCTTTCAAATTTTTTGACCGCCAATACTTGAGCCGCCTGCTCTTCTGGGGTCATGTTTTTATGAATAATTCCGATTCCACCTTCCTGCGCTAAGGTGATGGCCAGGCGAGACTCGGTAACGGTATCCATCGCGGCTGAAAGCAGTGGAATATTCAGAGTAATATCCCGTGTCAGCTGGGTAGAGAGGCGAACCTCTTTGGGCATTACGGTTGAGTGTGCCGGAATTAACAACACATCATCAAATGTTAGGGCATCTTGAGCTATACGCATATTGGGGTTATTCCGTTACAAGTTGTTACTGTTAGCCAAACATTATATAGCCTGAGACCCTCTCACGAAAGGTCGTTTTTCGTCTCGCACGGAAAAGGCGGCTAAAAAACATAAAATGAGGCTTTTTACTAAGCCAATATACAGACAAAAACCACATTCAAAGTGCTTCTATTAATCGTCTACCCAACTACATATACTGCTCTATCAGCCGATATTATCGAGAGCAACATTAATCCTAACTTCACTGTACTCAGAACATTGATGATGAAAAGACCTCTTCTCCTCTTACCGATCGTTTTTCTCTGCGGGTGCATGGCGGCGGCACCTGTTAATGAGATTTCTGATCTCACCATTCAGGTGGCTGAATACAAGCTGTTACTTGCTGAACAGCAAGGCGGTAGCTGGATTAATACGCAGGCATTGATCGATGAGGCAAAACGCATTGATGCCACAGGTGACTACTCGCGTGCACTTGAAGTTGCTCGTCAAGCGCGCTTTGAGAGTGAAGCGGCGCTCACACAAAACATTAAACAGCAACCGATCACACCCTGGCAATTTTGATCAGTGGCGAAGAGCAAAACATGAACCAAAAGCAGCGCTTCATCTACAACATCAGCCAGTTATCGACTGAGGCAAAAGAGCTTCTTGAAGGTACCTTCCCTCTCATCTGGGTAGAGGGTGAAATATCCAATTTCTCCTGCCCAAGCTCCGGACACTGGTACTTCACCCTTAAAGATAACCGCTCCCAACTGCGCAGCGCCATGTTTCGCATGCGCAATATGCATATCCCCTTTCAGCCTAAAAATGGCGATCAAGTGCTTATTCGCGCCCGTGTCAGCCTCTACACCGCCCGAGGTGATTTTCAGTTGATTGCGGAGCATATGGAAGAGGCCGGTGATGGTGCGCTTCGTCGCGCCTACGAAGCGTTAAAGGCTCGCTTACAGAGTGAAGGGTTATTTGAGGCTCGGCATAAACATGAAATACCACCCCACCCACAGCGGATCGGCATTATCACCTCCCCGACCGGTGCCGCTATTAGGGATATTCTGCATGTTTTAAAACGTCGAGCCCCCTCGATTCCCGTCACCCTCTACCCCGCTGCGGTACAGGGCGAGCAGGCAGCCGAGCATATTATTGATGCACTGCAGTGCGCCATTGATGATAAAAGGTGTGACACCCTGATCATCGGGCGGGGTGGCGGTTCGATTGAGGATCTTTGGGCATTTAATAGTGAACCACTGGCACGCCTGATTTATAGCGCGCCAATCCCGATTATAAGCGCCGTTGGTCATGAAATTGATTACACCATTTGCGACTTTGTTGCCGATCAACGCGCCCCCACACCCTCCGCTGCTGCCGAAATGGCCAGCCCGGATCACACCGCATGGCAACATCGACTACAGCAACTTAAACAGCGCCTTGCCCGCAGCGCTCTAAACCATATCAGCCCGAAAAAACAGCAGCTCGCCTGGCTACAACAGCGAATTCGTCACCCGCAACAGAAGATCATCGAACAGTCACAACAGCTCGATGAGATAGAGCAGCAGCTAATCAAACAGATCAAACAGATCATCAACCAAAAGCAACAAAGGGCTGAGCTGCTTGCGGCACAGGTTCAACAAAACACACCGTCACACCAACTGACGCACTATGATCTCCACTTCCAGCAATTGAGCCGTCGACTCCACCGCAGTTGTGAAAATATTTTACACGACAGAAAGCAGACGCTTACCCAATACGCCCATCACCTCAATACCGTCAGCCCCCTTGCCACGCTCAGTCGTGGCTACAGCATCGTCACCCACGAAAAAAGTGGTGCGGTGATTCGCACCTCCGAACAAGTCAATTGCGGCGATAAAATAAATATTCGGCTTAACCAGGGCCAGCTAGAAGCCATCATCGAGCAGCGCCATGATAGTTAGCGGTAGCTTTGCCTGCATGGACGCAGGTAAGGGGCGATAGCAGGACGCGGTAGCTTTGCTTGCTTGGACGCAGGTAAGGGGCGATAGCAGGGCGCAGATGGTGTAAGTCCATTGGATCTTTTGTAACCGATGGGGCATTTTGCCCATTGTTTGGTGCTGAGGCGAGGTATTGTTTTTACAGTGAGGGGGTGTAGAGGCTTAATAAAAAAAGTGAGAGTTAGCCGATAAGCCGGGTTCTGTCGTGGACAACCATTCATCTAGGGTATGCGTCACCACATACCTCAAGCAACCTACCCGGGGACAGCGCGGGTCACACCATTGCCCCCCTATTTGGTCTTGCTCCAAGCGGGGTTTACCTTGCCGCCGAACGTTGCCGCCGACGCGGTGCGCTCTTACCGCACCATTTCAACCTTACCGGCACCCCGAAAGGTGCTTAGGCGGTATATTTTCTGTTGCACTTTCCGTAGGCTTTCACCTCCCAGGCGTTACCTGGCGCTTCACCCTATGGAGCCCGGACTTTCCTCGATACCTTACGATAGCGCGGTTGCCTAGCCAACTCTCGGGGCGCAGTATAGCAAGCGGAAGGCTGCTCCGCTATACGCTTTTTGGAAATAAGCCTACAACTCGATTTACTCCGCCGATTTTAAGCGCAGCCCCAGCTCATAGAGTGCATTCTTTTTCAGGCCGGTCAATTTAGCCACGGTGGCCGCTGCTTTTTTGGGCGGTTGCAGTGCCATCAGTTCAATCAAAAGTGCCTGGGGGTCTATCGTCACCTGTTCAAAGTTTTGCTGGGGTTCGGCCCCCTGTACCAGCACTACGAATTCACCCCGACGCTGATTGTCGTCTGCCGCCATCCATTCACACAGCGCCCCTAGCTCTGCACGGTGCACAGTTTCAAATGTTTTGGTTAACTCACGCACTACTGCTGCTGGGCGTTGCGCGCCAAAAGCCTCGGCCATATCATGCAGCGAGTCAAAAATTCGGTGGGTTGATTCATAAAATATCAGGGTACGCGGTTCGCGGCTTAGGGCGTCCAGTGTGCGGCGGCGCGCTTCTCGCTTTGAGGGTAAAAAACCCTCAAAACTGAAACGGTCGGAGGGGAGACCGGCGACCGAGAGTGCGGCAATCAGTGCCGAAGCACCCGGAATCGGGACCACCCGGTGCCCTGATTGCTGCACTTCTCTGACCAGGTAGAAGCCGGGGTCACTGATCAGTGGTGTGCCCGCATCGGAGATGAGGGCAATTGAGTCGCCCTGCTCCAGGCGTTTAATCAATCCCGCTGATGCATTCTGCTCATTGTGCTCATGCAGCGCAACACAGCGAGTGTTGATGGCGTGGTGGCGCAGTAGTCGAGCGCTGTGGCGGGTGTCTTCTGCTGCTATGAGTGCGACCTCGCGCAGCGTTTGTAGTGCGCGTTCGCTGATATCACCCATGTTGCCAATAGGTGTCGCCACTATATATAAGATACCCGGTGTATTTGACACAACATCCCCTCATCACGATACTGGTGTGAAATTTCATCAGTGAGCCATTTTACATGCATTGCAGAGACGCGATCTATTCTCTCTTTTTACTTCTCTTATGCCTTGTGCTGGCCAGTTGCGCACAAATAGGCCTGCAACAGAGCGGTGACGATACCACTCAGCTACCACAACAGGAAGTGGATAACGTGCTGCAGGGGGCTATTTTACAAGCCAAACAGCTGCGCTCTCCGGAGCGAGAGTATCAGCTCTTGCAGATCGCCTCTTCGTTATTTCAGCAGGGGGAGCATGCTCAAGCGAGTGCGATCTTAAATGAAATGGAGCTGGCGTCACTGGAACTTGGCCCGCTTATTCGCCGCCAGCTCCTCGCCGCGCAGATCGCTGAAGAGGCGGATTCGCCGCAAGCGGTTATCGCCGCACTCAAACCGTTGCAAGGAATACCGTTGGGTGAGGCCACGCAAGCCCGGCAATATTATCAATTACAGATTAATGCCCACCAACAGTTACAACATTACCAGCAAGAGGCGGATGCGCGCATTGGCATCATGGCCTACATCAGTGACGATGAGGTGCGCCTTGAAAATATCCAGCGCCTACTTGATATTGCACTGATCACCGACCAGCAGTTGACAGATGAGCGTGACCCACTGATTCAACAACATTTACAACAGCGGCTGGGGCAAATTTTAGGCGCTTTGGAGAACTGGCGATTTAGGGGCAGCAGTCGCCAGGAGTCCTTACTATTGGAGGGTACGCCAGAAGCCTTGGCGGCGCTTAAAGTACCGCAACAAATTGCGATATTGTTACCCCTCACCGGGCGATATAGCCAGCCTGCCAATGCGGTGCGTGATGGCATTCTCAGCGCTTATTATGAGCAACAATCAACCAGCACTCTACGTTTCTATGATACTCAAGGTAAAAAAGAGCTCGCATGGTCAGCCTACCGGCAAGCCCTTGAAGAGGGTGCCCATTTTATTATCGGCCCACTCACCAAAGAGAACGTCGACCATCTGGCAATGATAGAGGCTCCGCAAGTGCCGCTGTTAGCACTCAACCACACCCGGGTCAGCCGCGCCGCGCCCAATGGCTTTTATCAACTAGCACTCTCCCCAGAAGATGAGGCGATACAAGCGGCGCTGTATGCCTGGAACAGTGGGCTGCGTCATCCCGTGATCCTGACACCTAACAACAACTGGGGTGAGCGTATCAGTCTCTCATTTCAGGATACATGGAAACTGCTGGGTGGCGAGGTACGTAGCAAGCAGTCCTACAACCCCAAAGAGAGCGACTTCTCGAAACCGATTCGCGCCGCATTTGAGCTGGATTTAAGCGACAAGCGCCGCCAAAGCCTGCAAAGAAGCTTGCGTAGCACCCTTAAATTCACCCCGCGTCGTCGCCAAGATGTTGATTTTATATTTATCGCCGCGCAACCCCGTCAGGCGCGGCTACTACGCCCTCAATTCAAATTTCACTACGCCAGTAATATTCCGATCTATGGCACTTCTCACCTCTATCAGGGCACGCCTAACCCACAGCAGGATCGCGACATGGACGGCATCATTTTTGGTGACACCCCCTGGACGCTCGATACCGATCAGGAGAGACCACTGCGGGAGAAAATTCTCTCGATCTGGCCAAATGCTGACAAAAAGTATTGGCGGCTTTATGCCATGGGAATTGATGCCTATCGACTCACGGCTTTCTTGCAAACAAGACCCAGCCAACTCAACTACTATGGCGAAACCGGCCATATGCAGCTCACCCACGAGGGACGGCTCTACCGCCAACTTGAGTGGGCACGCTTTTATCGCGGCAAGCCCCGCAAGCTTGCACCTTAACAACATAAGATGAAAGACGATTCATACCAACGGGGAAAAGCCGCTGAACAGACCGCCCTGCACTATTTGCAGCAGCAAGGGCTACGGCTGATTCAACAAAACTTCCATAGCCGCCAGGGTGAAATTGATCTCATTATGCAGCAACATAACCACCTCATTTTTGTTGAAGTTCGCCAACGCAGTCGCCTCCACTATGGCTCTGCACTGGAGAGTATCACCCCGAAAAAACAGCAACGCATCATCCAGACGGCGCTCTACTACCTGCAACGGCATCCAAAACAACAAAACTACCCCTGCCGATTCGATGTTGTCGCCATTGAGTCACTCTCCGGTAAAGAAAAAATCCAATGGATTAAGAACGCATTTCAGGCATAATGGCCCCATAAGCCCACCATAATTAAAGATCCGTCAGGGAGTCTTCTCATGCGTCAACTGCTGATTGCCAGCATTATTATTGCCAGCCTCATATCACTCCAGGGGTGCGCCCCTGCGGTTGTTGTGGGAGCCGCGACTACCAGCTTTATTATTGCCGAAGATCGGCGCACCACCGAAGCTTTCCTGCAAGATCAAACCATCAAGTTTCGCTCCAATGATGCCATCTACTCCAGCAAAGAGATCGGCACACAGGTACATGTCAACGTCATCTCCTACAATCAGCAAGTGCTGCTCACAGGGGAAGCGCCAACCGGTTCGATACGAGACCAGGTTGAGGCGATTGTCACTAACATTCCAGGAGTGAAAAAGGTCTATAACGAGATAAAAGTCCAGCCAAATTCGCGTTTTGAGAGCCGTAATAACGATGCGATGATCACCGCCAAGGTGAAGGGGCGAATCCTCCGCAACAGTGCCGTTGACCCCTCCAAAATCAAAGTAGTCACCGAACACGCCAATGTCTACCTACTGGGTTTGGTCACTGAGGAAGAGGCCACCGCTTCCGTCGAAATTGCTCAACAGGTCGATGGTGTTGAGCGGGTGATCCGTGTGTTTGAGATCATCGAAGATGAGGAGGTTGAGGAAGAGCGAGAAATCAGCCCGGAAGAGCTCAATCGAGACAGCGGCAATACCTTGATCGATCAAGCCCTAGACCGGATCAACAATTCAGCCAAGTAGTCTCAGCCCACTTTATCTTTAAAATATGTACCGCAACGGATCAACCGTTGCGGTACAAATAGAGCAGTCCCCGCCCCATGACCTACACCCCACTGACACCGACACTTGTCGCTGCACTGACCGCACTGGTCGACAGCAATACCACATTGCAACAGCAGGCCGACTGCTGGCCCTATGGGTATGACAACAGCCGCCGTCACAACCTACCCGAGCTGGTTCTCTTTCCTAGTAAGACGGCGGAAGTACAAGCTATTGTGGCACTCTGCCATCAACACAAAATCCCCCTCACGGCTCGTGGCCGAGGAACCGGCACCACGGGCGCTAGCGTGCCCATTTACGGTGGCGTGGTTTTATCCAGCGAGCAGATGACAAAAATCATCAAGGTTGATCCGGACAACCGCCTGATCATCGTGCAACCCGGGGTCACCAACCTGCAAGTTCAAGAAGCCGCCGCAGTGCATGGTTTTTTCTGGGGGCCAGACCCCACCAGTGCGGCCTTCTGTAGTGTGGGTGGTAACCTTGCCTACAACTCGGCAGGGCCACGCGCCGTCAAGTACGGCACCACCCGAGATAATGTGCTTGGCCTCACCGCCATCAGCGGCAAAGGCGAACTCATCCAGTGTGGCACCGCCACCACCAAAGGGGTGGTGGGTTATGACTTCACTCGCCTGCTGATCGGCTCCGAAGGGACGCTGGGCGTGATTACCGAGGCGATCCTCAAGCTCACCCCGTTACCTGAAACCAAACGCACCATGCAGGTGATCTATAACGATATGGCGGCAGCGGCTAGCGCCGTATCACGAATAATGGCACAACCCACAACACCCTGCGCACTGGAGTTTATTGACCATAAAGCCATTGAGATGGTGCGCGAATACTCCAGCGCCGACCTACCCAGAGATGCCGGGGCACTGCTAATGATCGAAGTGGACGGTCCACAGCAGGGTATCGATGCCGCGGTTAAAGCCATAGAGAAAGCAGCGGCAGGTGACGGGTTGGTGAAATTCACCCTCGCCGAAACAGATGAACAGATAGCCGCCCTATGGGCAACACGCAAAGCACTCTCCCCCTCGCTGAGAAGAGTCGCCCCTAAAAAGATAAATGAAGATGTGGTGGTACCCGTTTCACACATGGCAGAGCTAATTGACGGCCTGCAACAGCTGGCAGAAAAACATCACATCACCATCGTTAACTTTGGTCACGCGGGCAATGGCAATATTCACGTCAACCTGCTGGTCAACCCCGATGACCCAGAGGAGATGAGCCGTGCTTATGCGTGCTTGGATCAACTATTTTCACTGGTGTTAAAACTTAACGGCACCCTCTCTGGCGAGCACGGCGTTGGTATGGAGAAGCAAGCGTTTGTAGGGCGTGAAATAAACGATGCCACACTCACACTTATGAAAGAGGTCAAACGACTTTTCGATCCCCACAACATTCTCAACCCGGATAAAATGTTTCCGCTGGAAAAATAACTCCAACAACTAGCCTCTATTTTAAAACGAGAGCTTTTCAGCCAGCTTAAGCGCTTTTTTCCTTACCCCTTCTGGTAGGGTCTGATGGCGCTCTGTTCCAGAAAAACCGGTAAACAGTGTGCCCACCGTGTCGGCTCCGATAACCTTAGCGCTCATTTTCAGTTGCTTATGGGTTCCATACGCTATTCGACCGATCACTCCTGGAGCGGCGGATGAAGAGAGCAGAATCGATTTTTTCCTGGGAGTATTCGCTTTTCTGAACTGGGGAGCGTTCGCGCCCCATGGCCAATAAGCATAGACAATCAACCGCTCCATGAACCGCTTATAGAGGGCGGTGACCGAACCGAAATTAGTCGGCGAAGCTAAAATATAACCATCTGCTTGCTCTATTTTATCGACCAACGCCTGCATTCCATCATGCTGCACACATTGGCCGGGGAGGCTCCCCTTCTGTTGTGTGCACTCTCGACAGTTAAGGCAAAACTCAATCGGGTAGTCACGCAGCAGAATATGCTCAACCTCGGCACCCGCCGATTCGATAGCCTCAACCATTACACTCACCGTTTGATCCGTCACACCACCCTCTCGGTATGCACCATTAATTGCCAATACCTTATTCATAACCATCCTCCACTTACCCAGCGCATTCATATTTTACCCCCACTCTTCGTTATTTTCGTACTCAATCGGTCACATACCCCTGATAGGCTCCCTCTTTCCGTGCGAAAACGTCTCGATTTGCGGAAAAATTAAATACGCTAAGCCACACTTGAACACACAAACGCCGACCGGCGGTGATGTGATTCAGCGTAGTGATTTGAAGCCAGCCTTTAGGAAGCTCTGATTAAGTCTGGATGAATTTAGGCTGAGAGGAAATTGCTCTCGTTTGTTCCGAAATGCGCAGTAATAGTCGCTCTATTGGCGCAATTTTCGGGGCAAATGAGGGCGGTTTCAGCCAGCATAAAACATTCATGGCTTGATCAGAGCTTCTTTAGTAGCGGGGCCAGAGTAAAGCAGGATTAACCTCCCCCCTTAGAAAAAGGGGGGTTAGCGTAAAATAGGATTCACGCTGCTTACTTAATATCGATATCTTCTATCGCTTCGTCCAGAATAGCATCCAGCTCGGCATCATTTATGTAGACATCTTCATCATTCTGCGGATTATCGTCTGCATCCTCTGTGGTGGGCTTCTCCTCCTCAGAGGTGCTGTTTTCGGCCAGTAGTTCGTCGATATCAATATCGGTGGTAAGCACCTCTTCGCTGGAACTCAGGGTCGGTACGGTGCTCGCTTGCTCTTCATCATCCGGGGCAACATCCAAAACCAGGTCATCAAAATCATCAGAAGAGTCACTATTATTTGGGGTGGTTGTCGCAGGGGTTGGCGGCTCTGCGGTGGATTCGGCGACTACGGTATCGACATCAATTTCTGCGAAAAGATTATCTTCTGCGATCTCATCATCCAGCAAGGGTTGCTCTTCTAGCGCTGAAGTTGTCTCTTGCGGTGCTGGCGGCTCATTTTTAACCTCATCCGCAACCACTGCCGCTACAGCGGCGGTTGCTGTAGCGGCGGCTGTGGCTGTGGCGACAGGGGCTACCTTGGTTTTGCTCTCGGTGGGTTCATCCATTTTAAGCACATCAACACACATCTTCAGCTCTTTGCTGGCTCGTTCTATTTCGGCCAGCTGCGCTTCAATCTCGGGCAGTGACTCTTTCATCTCATCATCACCCAATGAGTTCATCAGGCCATCCATGGCGCTTTTTTGCCCATCTAGCATGCTTTTGAGCTTGTCCATTTCAGACACCGTCTCGGTACCTTCGATATCATTTTCGTCCAGATTTGCCCCCGCCAGTGCTGAGAGTGACGAGAGCTGTAAAATCAGATTATCCCGAAATTGATTGGCGGCTTGTAGTTCAGCCAGGGTCTCTTCATCAATCTCTCCACCTTCACTTAGGCGCTTGACCAAGCTATCAATTTTATCCATATAGCCTGAGAGCTGTTGTTTGATGACACCGCAGAGTGCTTGGGCATCTTGCCAAAGACCGGGGTTAGATTCACCATCGGCGAGTGGCTGCTGTGGGAATAGCGGTGTCAGATATTCATAGAGATGACCCCAGTGAGTGGTGGTCTCTCGCCCCTGGCCTTCGAGTGATTTGCACTCGGCTTGCAGGTATTCGATGCGCAATTTCAGTAGCGCTGCCTGCTCCTCGGTCAGTTCGCTGTTTTTAGCGACGTTATTGTCATCTAACTGAAGGTGACGGCGCGTTTTGTCGAGCAGAAATTGCAGCGCAAGGGCGATATTGAAACTGTTGCGCTCAGCCTCTTCGATGGCTTCTTGTTTAGCCTTGGTAATTTCGGCTTCAAGATCCACATCGCTACCACGTTGCCACTGGCGATAGAAGTAGTAGGCCAATCCGGCAGCAACAAGCACCATTTCGGCCAAAAATAGCAGGGTAAGGGTGATTCCGACACTCATATCAAGACCCACGGGTTATGCTGATTTTTCATGATGTGATTTCAGCTTGGTTGGCAATCGACTTGCGGCGTTGAACCCACCAGATGATTCCACCGCCTGCACCCAAAATGAGATTAAATATTATAAAAATAATAACCGCCAATAGCACTCCGCTCTCTGCTTCGCTCTCTTCGGGCAGGTATTCAACCACAGCAGGCACCACAGGAGCTGGCGGTTTGGTGGTGGGTTGAGGTGGTGGGTGCTTGACCGGGGGTGGCGCGGTATAGACACGCTCGGCACCTGCTAGGGGTTGCAACACGGTGCTGTTAGGATCTTCCAGCGCATTCAATACGTCTTGTGGCTTCATCGGTGGGGTTAAATCAATCACCTTGGATTTAACCCGATCAAAAGTACCGGTCGATGCGCTCACTTCGATGTGATAACGCCCATAATCATTTAACAAGATTTCACTGCGATAGTAACCCGACAGAGCGCCCTCTCTTGTCCTATCTCCCTGTAGCGCAACCCGCTGACTCTGGCCATTGGGTAGGTTTTCAACCAGTTCGACACGCAGTGCTGAGAGTACTTCTGACTTATTCAGCAAGTGGCCATCATCTTCTAGCCAGATATTAAGTGCTAGGCGATCCCCACGCTGTGGCTGTTCGGGTGAGATTTGCAGTGCCATTTTCAGATCAGTAATGATATAGGCTCGATTGGCCTCCCCTTCAGGTAACATTGCCCACTCACCCGGCTCCGGATTTTGAATGGTAATCAGGTCAAATTGATCTGAAACCAACCATTTTATATCCGCAGGCACCTGGTCACTCTCCAGCACCCGACCACTGGGCAGTGTTAATGATACCCGGGTATCCCGTGATGCCTTGTTGGCAATAATGGTCATCTCTTGGACATTGTGATCGACCGAAAAGCGACCATGCTGTATCGGCAAAATATCAGGCTCTTTACTCTGTTCAAAAATGGAGGCAAACACCTTATGAAGATCTTTATCGGTGCGCGCAATGTTGAAGTGGCCATCGGTTAAGTTGGCAATGCCCTGGAGCAGTCGCATATCCGAGTTATCGGTGAATGCGATGGTATACACTTGAATCTGTTTCTCTTTTAACACCGGCAGCAATTTTGTGATCAGCTCGGCGGTGGCTTTTTCATCCTGTGCAGCCGTTGCCAGATCCATTTTCCCATCGGACATCAGCACCACCACATGTTTTCGCTGGCTATCCCACGCCTGCTCATAAACCCGAGTCGCGGCTTTAATCGCGCCCGCTAAATTGGTATAGGCTCCCTTATTTGAGATTTTCTCAACGGCTTTGAATAGCAGATCATTATTCGAGGTGTTATGGGTGCGGGTGAGATAGGCAACGGGGTAGCCGTTATCACTAAAGCTGACAATCGAGGCGCGATCATCTTTGCCCAGCAGGGAGATCAATAATTTAGCCGCTGGCTTGCGCAGGTCATTCGGGTCATTTTTCTTCATTGAACCGGAGCTGTCCATCACCAGAACAATATCCAGCCCCTGCTCTGCAATAGCGCGAGGTTTAGCCTCTATTGGTGAGCGATCAATGGTTGCTGGCGAGGTGTGGGTGGGCGCGTGTTGTGAGCTGCGCTCTGGCGAGGCCGTTTCGGGTAGTTCCTCCACCTTAAGCTGGGGGAGCGCCGGCAGTGCAATTTGCTCGTTAGAGGCTAAAGCTAAGGAGGGACTCAGCAGTAGCATCCAGCAGCAAAACAGGAAGAATAGTGGTGATAAACGGGGCAGCTTCATCATGCTAATTAGGCTTTTGTTGTTTGATAGACCGCTACAACGGATCAAGTCCGCACGCTGTTACACCCTCTGCTATCGGCTACACCAACAAAAATGTTTAGTCACTGTTTGGCTCTTTATCGAGCGAGCGATCCTAAACGGGCTTTTCATCCGTCTTGGCTCTTGCCCTTTCTTCACGGCCGCTGCGCTAGGCATCGGTCACCTATCCACTCTATGCTCGCTCTTTCCTTGCGAAAACACTTTGATTTGAAGGGAAACCAAAGATGCTGAAAGTGACAACTCTTTTACGATGCCCTTCTCACTCCGCCATCACCTGGCTGAATTTACGTTGATAGGTTTTCGCCAGCTCCGGGCTGGTAGGTGTCAGGGTACGAATGATATTGATCATCATCTCTTTAGCGCCGCCGCCTTTAAAGTCAGGGCTGTTTTTCAGAATTGACAACAGATGCTCCATCGCAGCCTGATAGTCATGTTGGGTCATCAGACAGATGGCTAGATCAAAGCGTGCATCGACATCATCGGGTGCACTCTGCACCTGCGCTTGCAATGCATCGATTCCTGCGGTTTTAGCGGCGTATTCATTCACCGTAATCTGCCCGCTTAACCCCTTGCCTATATCACTGTTTCTATCTTGCTCTGGCAGCTTGGCAAAAAGACCTTTGGCACCCTCAAGGTCACCTATATCGATGAAAATCTGCACCATATCCATGGCAATGCGAGTATTGGAGGGGTGTTGCCGAATCGCCTGGGACAATAGATTAATCGCGGTGACCGTATCCCCCGCAAGGTGCTGTTCACGCGCCTGCTCACGCAAGGCATCGGAGGCGTGAAATACACCAAATTTTTTCAACAGTGCACGCGCACTCAGTTCATCCAACTGACCGACCTCAATGGCGGCAACTTCACCGTTGCTGATCACCACCACCGTGGGCAGGTTTTCGATTTGATAGCGTTTTCTCAACTCAGGCTGTTCATCAATATCTACTTTGGCAAAGATAAACTGGCTGGCAAACTCCTTGGCAAGCTCGCTAAAGAGATCAGCCACCACAAAACAGGGCTCTGACCACACCCCCATAAATCCAACCAATACCGGTATTTTTTGGGAGTTATCGATTACAATCGACGGGAAATTTTTCTCCGTCGCCTCAAAAATAAACACATCTTGACTCATACTTCACTCTATATATTTTTCGTTTCTGTTCAAGGAGTCTCTGATTAAGTCTGGATGAATTTAGGTTGAGAGGAAATGGTTCTCATTTGTTTCGAAATGCGCAGTAATAGTTGTTCTATTGGTGCAATTTTCGGAATAAATGAGGGCGATTTCAGCCAGCATAAAACATTCATGACTTGATCAGAGCTTCCTCAAGGAATAGGGTAACAGTTAAACGCTAAAAAAAGTACCTGGCCCTACACAAGGTAGACAATAATCTGCAATACAATAGCGGCCATCACACCGGCCAGCACATCGTCTAACATGATGCCGATACCACCGTGTAGATTGCGGTCGATGTAGCTGATGGGCCAAGGTTTGAATATGTCGAAAATACGAAACAGAATAAAACCCAGTAGCATCCACTCCCACCCGCTGGGGGCGGCAATCATGGTGATCATGTAGCCGACGATTTCGTCCCAGACAATACCGGGGTGATCGTGCACACCCATTAGGCGCGAGCTTGCGCCACAGAGCCAGATACCAAACAGGGTCATGACCAGTGTGGC
>JALSJH010000004.1 GCA_026989455.1 Chromatiales bacterium
AAAGTGTTGGTATCCCGATTTTTTGGTCGGATAAAGCGTGCCATCGAGATAACAGCGAATACCCTCCCCTTTGACCACTTCACCAATACAGCTGATGGCGCAGCCGTGTTGTTGAACCAGCGCTTTGATCTTCTCATCGGCAGCGGCGCTGGCGGTGAAACAGAGTTCATAGTCATCACCGCCATTCAGTGCGGTGTCGATGGTTGCGGGTGTGGCGCGGTAAGCGGGGGATAACGGAAGTTGATTCAACTCAAGCACGGCAGCGACATGGCTCTGCTGGCAAATATGCGCCAGGTCCGCGAGCAGGCCATCAGAGAGGTCAATGGCGCTGTGTGCAAGGGTGCGCAGTGCCACCCCTAAAGAGACCCTGGGTGTCGGGCGATTGAGCCGCTGTAATAGATAGTCGGCATTGGGGTGTTGGGCACCTTTAAGGGCGATTTGCAGGCCAAGTGCCGCATCCCCCAATGTGCCGGTGACATAGATACGATCACCAACCTGTGCCCCGGAACGCTTGAGAATGTGTTGCGCGGGTACCAAACCATGGGCTTGCAGGCTGAGAACTCGCGGGCCTTGGGTGGTGTCACCGCCAATTAACTGCACCCCGTGCTGGTTGGCGAGTTTGGCGATTCCGGTGGCGAAACCGGCCAGCCACACCTCATCACTTTCGGGGAGAGTTAAAGCCAACGTGAACCAGGCAGGCTCTGCCCCCATGGCGGCCATATCGCTCAGATTAACCGCCAGTAGCTTGTAGCCAATATCTTCAGCCGAGGTGTTGATTGGAAAGTGAACACCTTCAACCAGGGTATCAATCGCCACAACCAAGCTCATATCGGCAGGGACAGCCAGTTGCGCACCATCATCGCCCACCCCCAGCAGGACATCATCCCTTGGGCCGCCTAGCGCGGAGAAGTATTTTTCGATCAACGAAAATTCAGCAAGAGCCATGACTGGCAACCGTGACTATTTTGATTTAGATGGCTTGACGGTAACCGTCACTTCAGGCTTCTTTTTTCGGGCACTGGGTGAGCGTTTTTTGGCTTCAACTTCGGCACTTCTCAGCTTTTTCGCGACACCGTCCAAGATACCATTAACATATTTGTGCCCATGCTCTGCGCCAAATGTTTTGGCCAGTTCAACCGCTTCATTAATGACCACGCGATAGGGTACATCGAGACGAAATTCCAACTCATATACCCCCATGCGGAGTATGGCTCGCTCTACGGGGTCAACCTCATTTATCGGACGATCCAGCAGCGATGCAAGGTGGTCATCCAACTCACCTTTATGCAGCACCACTTGGTGCAGGATTTCTTGGAAATATTTAACTTCCACGCCACTCATGTCATGTTCGGTACGAAAATCGTTGTCAATAACAGCCAGCTCATTACCGGTCAGTTGCCAGGTATAAAGTGCTTGAATTGCACAGCGACGCGCTAGGCTGCGAGCATTGCTCATATTTAACTCTCCAGTTTACGCAGTACATTCACCATTTCGATTGCGGTGATGGCCGCTTCCGAACCCTTATTACCCGCTTTGGTGCCCGCACGCTCGATTGCCTGCTCTATGGTATCGACAGTTAACACCCCGAAGGTGACCGGTATGTCATGTTGAATGCTCACCATTGAGAGCCCCTTGGTGCACTCACCGGCCACATAGTCAAAGTGAGGTGTTCCCCCACGAATGACCGCGCCCAACGCGATAATGGCATCATATTTTTTTGTTGCCGCCATACGTTGCGCGGCAATCGGCATTTCAAATGCGCCCGGAATACGCACAATTTCAATCGCCGCATCCTCAGCACCGTGACGGCGCAGAGTATCCAGCGCACCCTCTACCAAGCGCTCAACAATGAAACTATTGAAACGACTTACCAAGATGCCAAAGCGGGCATCATTGACCGTCAACTCACCTTCGATGCTTTTAATGTTACTCATTATGTATCCCATATTCAGAATTAACGTCGATATTTTTGTCACTACTTCAGCGTGTCACTACTGCAACACGATACTAAGACCCTGTCACATACTCAGTCACTTCCAGACCAAAACCTGAAATACCGTGAGTCTTTTTAGGTGCACTCATTACACGCATTTTATGCACCCCTAAATCGGCCAAAATTTGCGCGCCGATTCCATGATAGCGCAGATCATCAACCTGTTCAGGATGCGGCAGCTCGATACCTTGATCTCGCATCTGGTGTTGGCGCATCTTGCGCACCAAATCACCGTCACTCTCCTGCCCCTGCAATATCACCAGCACACCCTGCCCCTCTTCGGCAATGCTTTGCATCGCCGCTCGTAAGGGTAGACCCTCCTCTCCCTGGTGACCTAATAGGTCGCGTAAAAAACTATTGACCTGAACCCGTACCAAGACGGGGTTATCGCCATCCAGCTCTCCCAAACGCAATGCGTAATGGAGCTGGTTAAAGACCCGATCCTGATAGGTTACCAGATGGAAATTACCAAATTCATTGGGTAGTTGGCACTCGGCAACACGTTCAATGCTCTTCTCTGTGGCGAGCCGGTATTCGATCAGATCCGCAATCGTGCCCATTTTTAAATCGTGTTTTTTAGCAAACTTTTCAAGGTCGGGGCGGCGTGCCATGCTGCCATCCTGGTTAAGAATTTCAACGATCACCGCCGCCGGCTCAAACCCCGCCAGCTGAGCCAAATCACAACCCGCTTCGGTGTGGCCTGCACGGGTTAATACTCCGCCGGGTTGTGCTTTTAAGGGGAAAATATGTCCGGGTTGAACAACATCTTCGGGCTTGGCATCTGCGGCAACGGCAGCCAATACGGTTACCGCCCGATCTGCCGCCGAGATGCCGGTTGTCACCCCTTGTGCCGCCTCAATTGAGACGGTGAAGTTGGTTGAGTGCTTGGCATTGTTATCAGAGACCATCAACGGCAAGCGCAGCTGCTCGCAACGCGCCTGGGTCAAGGTGAGGCAGATCAGGCCACGACCATAATGGGCCATAAAGTTGATATCTTGCGGGCGAGTTGCGGATGCCGCCATAATGAGGTCGCCTTCATTTTCACGATCCTCATCATCCATCAGCACAACCATTTTGCCCTGACGAATATCCTCAATAATCTCTTCAATACTATTTAATGCCATACGCTCATCTTATAAAACCATGCTTTGCCAGCAGTGTCTCCGTAATGCCCTCACGGGCGGGTTCTGCCGCAGTTTCACCTTGCAGTAGTCGCTCCAGATAACGGGCCAGCAGGTCAACCTCCAGGTTTACCTTGTGCCCCGCTCTAAAATTCTCCATGGTACTGTTTTGCAGAGTGTGCGGCACAATATTCAACTCAAAAACTGCACCGTCAACCTCATTAACTGTCAGGCTGATACCATCAACACAGATGGAACCCTTCTTGGCAATGTACTTTGCCAGCTCATCGGGGGCTTTAATGCTAAAACGCACTGAACGCCCATCACTCTGCCGAGTCAGCACTTCACCTACACCATCAACATGGCCGCTGACCAGATGCCCCCCTAAACGGGTTGTGGGGGTGAGTGCTTTTTCAAGATTCACCGCATCCCCGGCTTTAAGTAGACCCAGGGTGGTCAATGTCACTGTTTCACCGGAAACATCCGCCACAAAACTACCGCCCGACAGCACCACAGCGGTCAGGCAGACACCGTTTACCGCAATGCTGTCACCCAGTTGAACATCATCCAGCGACAAGCACCCGCTATGAACGGTCAGGCGAATATCCCCCGATTTCTGTTCGAGTTGCTGGATAGTGCCAATCGCTTCAATAATTCCTGTAAACATTTTTCTGTTAATCCGGGTATGAATTTACACAAATTAAAAATCGACTCACTGCAATTTGGCCGTGATGCGCCAATCTTTGCCAATGGCACGTATATCTACTATTTTCAGCGCCACTTTATCCTGCATCGCGTTTAGCTCAGGTAAGTGAAACAACCCCTTGGCCCCATCACCCATTAAACAGGGAGCCATATAAATCACCATCTCATCAACAAGATTTTGTGATAGCAGTTCACCATTTAATAGTGAACCCGCCTCAACCATCACCTCATTAATATCGCGTGCAGCCAGTGCTTCGAGCACCCCCCTCAAGTCAGGCCGTTTGCCTTGCAGTAGCACCACTTCAGCGCCCATTTCTGTCAGCTGAGCTATTTTTTCAATCGAGTGGTGACAACTGAAAATAAGTGTTTTTCCCGCTTGCTGCAATATTTCAGCATCCAGTGGGATTCGTAACTGGCTATCCACCACCACCCGCAATGGCGAGATGGGTGAGGTCTCCGGTGTGGGCATCTCCAAATCACTCGCTTCTAAGCGAACGGTTAAACGCGGGTTATCAGAGAGTACCGTGCCGATTCCGGTCAAAATAGCCGAGCTGGCAGCACGCAGCCGTTGCACATCGGCTCGCGCCGCCGAACCGGTGATCCATTTTGATTCGCCCGATGCCATCGCGGTACGGCCATCCAGACTCATAGCCAATTTGCTGCGCACATAGGGGGTGCCGTGGCGCATCCGCTTGATAAATCCAAGGTTGAGTGTTTCGGCCTCTTCGGCCAACAGCCCGGTCTCAACCTTGATACCCGCATCCATCAGACGCTGAAGCCCCTTACCGGAAACCAGCGGATTAGGGTCTTGCATCGCCACCACAACACGGGCAATACCCGCCTCAATCAGCGCCTCAACACAAGGTGGAGTACGACCATGATGGCTACAGGGTTCCAGTGTTACATAGGCGGTCGCACCCTGGGTGGTTTTTGAGGTGCTGTTTAAAGCGACTATCTCAGCGTGAGAACCGCCCGAATAGGCGTGCCACCCCTCGCCAATAATTTCATCTTGCTGCACCAGCACACAACCGACCCTTGGGTTTGGGTGGGGGGAGTAGAGACCGCTTCGTGCCAGTTGCATGGCGCGGCCCATAAATCGATGGTCCTGCGCAGTCGTCATGGGAGGCCTCTAAATATGAATGCTAAGTTAGTGCTTATCGTAACGACTTCTTGTCTACTTTGTTTTTCAGGTGATCGATCTCTTTGCGAAAAGCATCAACATCCTGAAAACTGCGGTAAACAGAGGCAAAGCGCACATAAGCGACTTCATCCAGCTCACGCAGCGCATCCATCACCCACTCGCCAATCTCACTGCCCGCTATTTCACGCTCACCGGTGGCTCGCGCCTGCTGCTTGATACGGTTGATAGCCTCTTCAATCTGCTCGGTACTCACCGGACGTTTTTCCAGCGAACGCTGAATGCCGCAACGCAGCTTCTCCTCATTGAAAGGTTCGCGGCTGCCGTCACTCTTGATCACCCGTGGCATCACCAGTTCAGCGGTTTCAAAGGTGGTGTAGCGCTCGCCGCAAGTAAGACACTCGCGGCGGCGCCTGACACTAAACCCTTCACTGGAGAGGCGTGAGTCAATCACTTTGGTTTCGTCGGCCTGACAAAAAGGGCAGCGCATGATACGTTAATCCGCATACACCGGAAACTTGGCGCACACCTCTTCGGCCTGGAGCTTAACGCGACCAATGGTCACTGTGTTGCTCAGGTCGTCCAAAATATCACAAATCCAAGTCGCCAAATTGCGCGCCTCTTCCTCTTTAAAACCACGACTGGTCATGGCCGGTGTGCCAATACGAATACCACTGGTCACAAAGGGAGATTGAGGATCATTAGGAACTGAGTTTTTATTCACCGTAATATTGGCCGCACCCAGTGCTGCCTCGACATCTTTTCCGGTCAAACCTTGCGCGATAAAGTCCACCAGAAAGAGGTGATTATCGGTACCACCCGAAACAATCTTATAACCACGGCCAATCATCACCTGCGCCATCACACGGGCATTTTTAATCACCTGCTGCTGATAGATTTTAAACTCAGGCAGCATCGCCTCTTTAAAAGCAACTGCCTTAGCCGCAATCACATGCATCAGCGGGCCACCTTGCGTACCCGGAAAGACCACCGAGTTCAGTTTCTTTTCGATCTCTGGGTTAGCTTTCGCCAGAATCAAACCACCCCGTGGCCCACGCAGGGTTTTATGTGTGGTAGTAGTGGTCACATCTGCAATCTGCACCGGATTGGGGTAGTGTCCAGTGGCAACCAAACCGGCTACATGTGCCATATCAACGAATAGATAGGCACGAATTTTATCGGCTATATCACGAAAACGCTGCCAATCAACAACCCGCGAGTAAGCACTGAAGCCAGCAATCAGCATCTTCGGCTTATGCTCGAAGGCCAGGCGCTCAACCTCTTCATAATCAATCTCACCAGAATCTTCATTGATTCCATACTGGATTGCATTGTAAATTTTACCGGAAAAACTCACTTTAGAGCCGTGAGTCAAATGACCACCGTGGGCCAGGCTCATGCCCAACACCGTATCACCCGGCTGTAGCAGTGCCTGATAAACCGCCGCATTGGCTTGAGAGCCTGCATGTGGCTGCACATTCGCATAGTCAGCGCCATAAAGCGCCTTAGCGCGATCAATCGCCAACTGCTCAACAACATCCACAAACTCACAACCGCCGTAGTAGCGTTTGCCGGGATACCCCTCCGCGTACTTGTTAGTCAGCACCGAACCTTGTGCTTCCATAACGCGGGGGCTGGTGTAATTTTCTGACGCAATCAGCTCAATGTGGTGTTCTTGGCGCTGAGCTTCTGCTGCAATTGCAACAGCCACTTCATCATCAAAACCGGCGATAGCCATACTTTTGGTGAACATTGTATTCCTCGAAAAATATTTAACGACACGGCTCGAAAGGCTCCAAACCAAAAACCTGACTCGCTTGCGAACTGCCAATTTTAAACGATCCATAATTAAATTGCATGTATCGCGCGGTGAAAAGATGAAATGACCTGGCAACCCACTTCATAAACCATGAGCTGAGCAAACAATTGTGAGACAATGAGCACCCAACTATAAGCCACCCCACACTGATCATGCGACTGGATAAATTCATCAGCCAAAACCTTGGCTGCACCCGCAAAGAGACTAAGCAGCTACTGCGCCAAAAGTTGATTGAAGTGGATGGTTCCACGCTCTGCACGGCCAATCAGCAGGTTGATGAAAGTAACCACATCACCTTCAGAGGGCGCACGCTTCACACACCCGGCCCACTCTACTTTATGCTGAACAAGCCTGAGGGGGTTATCTGCGCGACCAAAGATAGCCGACACCCCACGGTTCTGGATCTTCTCGATGAACCTCGCGTCCAGACCCTGCACCCGGTGGGTCGCCTCGACATCGACACCACCGGCCTGGTTTTGCTCACCAATGATGGCCAGTGGAGTCATGGTGTCACTTCGCCCAAGCGCCATAAAATAAAACGCTACCGGGCTCATTTAGCCGAACCCTTAATTGAGGGTGTGGAGAAGAAGTTTGCCGCAGGCATTATGCTGAAAGGTGAGCACAAACGCACCCTGCCCGCTCAGCTCAAACGCATCACCGCCACCGAGGTTGAGTTGTCTATCGCCGAGGGTCGCTACCATCAGGTCAAACGCATGTTTGCCGCCATGGAGAATGCCGTTATTGCACTGCATCGCCTTAGCATCGGCCCGCTCAACCTCGACAGCGAACTGCCCGAGGGTCACTATCGACCCTTGAACCGCCATGAAATAGAGTCTTTACGATGAGCCACGATAACGCCCTCAGCCTGCTGCTAAATATCCTTAAAAATGAGCGTGAAACCAGCCTCTGGGTGGCCGATGAGCATATTCCGGACACCCTGAAAATAGCGGCCAATCCAGTGGTTGAAGTCATCAGCAATCGCTTTGATGTGGCCAGCAGCCTCGCCAAACAGGGCTGGCGTGCTCACTTTTCTGATCTTGATTTCAGCCACCTGCAAGATAGAAGCTTAACTACACTCTACTTGCGCCTAGCTAAAGAGAGAGCGGTGGTTAACCACGTGATCAACCAGGCAGCCAGGGTGTTAAAAACGGGCGGTCAGCTGGTTATTTGTGGTGAAAAAAAGCAGGGCATTAAAAATTATGCCAAGCAAGCCGCCCTGTGCCTAGCAGGTAAAGCCAATATAAAAAAACGGGGCAATCACTACTTGGCCACCATCACACGCGGCCAAATGCCTGCGGCTCTATTGGATGATAAACGGTACTCAACACTGCGCATCACCCAGCACTATGGTAATAGCGAGATCATCAGCAAACCGGGACAGTTTGGTTGGAATAAGCTAGATAGCGGTAGTGTGCTGTTGGCAGAGCAGCTCAAACAGCTACCCATAGAGAGTCCTGAAACGATCCTCGATCTTGGTTGTGGCTACGGTTTTTTATCACTCGCCGCGCACCAGCAGTGGCCAGATGCCTTCATCACCGCCACCGACAACAATGCCGCCGCGCTGATCAGCTGCCGGGAAAACTTTAAGCAACAGGCTATTAGCGGTGATGTTGTCGCCGATAATTGCGCATCAAATATCACAAAAAAGCAGAGCCTCATCCTCTGCAACCCCCCCTTTCATCAGGGCTTTTCGCTTGATAGCAACCTCACAGAAAAATTTATAGCCACCGCCAAGCGACTCTGCACACCAGCAGGCTGCGCACTCTTTGTGGTGAATGCCTTTATTCCACTGGAACGCACTGCCAAAAATCATTTCAACCGACAACAACTGCTGCTTAATGATGGGCACTTTAAGCTTTTCAGGCTTTTTGATGTGTAACAAACAGACGCGCCCCCCATTGATGCAGGCAGAGGCCGAACAGAATCAAAAAAGTACCCAACAGAGTCTGCCACGTCACCTCTTCACTATTAAATTGACTGCCCAGCCACAAGGCGATTACCGGTGTTAACAGTGGAATCAACCCCGCCTGACTGGCGCTGCTGTGGCGCAATACATAAAAATAGAGAAGGAAACCAATAACCGAACCAAAAATAGCCAGGTAGAGAATAGCGCTAGTGGCACGTAGTGAGATCTCATCAGGCAGTGAAGCACCCAAAAACCACCAACTCAACAGATAGAGTGGTAATGAAATCAGTAACCCACCTGCCGTCACATCAAGCGGATTAAGCTCAATGGCGGAGCGTTTAACCGCCACCGTGCTCAATGCGTGCAGAAAAACCGCAACCAAAAGCACCATAAACCCCCACAGTGAACTGCCTGTACCCAATTCAGCAAAGAAGATAATCAACAACCCCACAAACCCCAGCAACATGCCGGTTACCTTATTCATACTCAAGCTCTGCTCTTGGAGTAGATAGCAGGCCAGCGCGCTGGTCATTAAGGGTGTCAAACCAAAAAGCACCGAAATCATACCCGAAGTCTGGCTTTGAGCTGCCCAATAGACACACATCAACGCACCGTAAAAGCCAATCGCTGCCGCCACGTAAACACGCCATACACCATTTCGCCAAGGCAGTGAACGACCCAGCAGCAATAGAATTAACACGCAGACAGTGGCACTGAGCCCCATCCTTGATGAGGCGCTGAATATGAAGTCTGTATCCACCGCACTCCACTTGATCGCCAAGGGTGTGGTGGCCCAGATCAATACGGTTGCAATAAATGCCGCTGGCACTGACATTGTCATTTCCTTTTTAAAGCCCATAAAAAAGGCCGCAATTCATAAGAAGTGCGGCCTGGTCTGTTTAATTTTCTTAACTTATCGATTCATCATCGTCGTCGTAAACAGCGCGCAGCCACACCCATGCGGCGGACTCGCCACAGGCATTTCGCTGCTTTCACGGCTGGCATATCAACTGGATTACGTCTCTTCATGCCACCAGCATGCCATTGCGGTGAACCGTTAACAAGTAATAAAAAAGGGGCGACGATCAATTCGCCACCCCTTGCGGTATTGCCTGCTAGATTTGAGTGCGGTTAACTGGCGCTCATCTCCATCAACAACTTGTT
>JALSJH010000005.1 GCA_026989455.1 Chromatiales bacterium
ATAAAAAAGGGGCGACGATCAATTCGCCACCCCTTGCGGTATTGCCTGCTAGATTTGAGTGCGGTTAACTGGCGCTCATCTCCATCAACAACTTGTTTAACCGCTGTACAAAACCGGCGGGATCTTCAAGTTGCCCACCTTCTGAGAGCAGCGCCTGATCAAACAGGATGTTGCTTAGCTCATCAAATCGTTCACCCTCTTCCGCTTTTAGTCGGATGATCAGCGGATGCTCGGGATTTAGCTCCAGAATCGGCTTGCTGCTCGGGATGTTTTGACCTGCGGCTTTAAGGATGCGCTCTAAGTTGGCATTCATATCATGCTCACCGGTCACCAGACAGGCAGGTGAGTTGGTCAGGCGGTGAGTAATTCGCACTTCGCTGACCTTATCGGTCAGGGTCTTTTGTGCTTGTTCAACCAGCGCCTTGAAGTTCTCTTCAGCTGCTTTTTGCTGCTCTTTCTCTTGCTCATCTTCCACACCACCCAGGTTCAGCTCGCCACGGGTAACCGCTTGAAGCTCTTTATCTGCATAATTTTGCAGTGAGGAGACCAACCACTCATCGACCCGATCTGAAAGCAGCAGTACTTCAATGCCTTTTTTACGGAATACTTCTAGGTGCGGGCTGTTTTTTGCCGCTGTGTGGGTGTCGGCGGTGATGTAGTAGATCGCCTCTTGTCCCTCTTTCATGCGCTCGATATATTGATCCAGCGAGACCTTCTGATCCGCACTGTCATCTTCGGTGGTCGCAAAGCGCAGCAGTTTGGCAATCTTCTGCTGATTAGCATGATCTTCTGCAGGTCCCTCTTTCATCACATTGCCAAATTCACCCCAAAATTTGGCGTATTTCTCTTCATCATTTTTGGCGATGGATTGCAGGGTATCCAAGATTTTCTTAACCGAACCGGCACGCATGCTGTCGATGGTTTTGTTGTGCTGTAAAATCTCACGCGACACATTCAACGGCAGATCATTGGAGTCGATCACGCCGCGAATAAAGCGCAAGTAGCTGGGCATCAGGTGCTCGGCATCATCCATAATGAAAACACGCTGCACATAGAGTTTGATGCCGTGGCGTGCTTCACGATCCCAGAGATCAAACGGTGCACGGGCAGGAATATAGAGCAGTGAGGTATATTCGGTACGCCCCTCTACCCGGTTGTGAGAGTAAGCCAGCGGATCTTCATAGTCGTGGGCCACATGCTTATAGAACTCGTTGTACTCTTCGTCACTAATTTCGCCTTTAGGACGAATCCACAAGGCAGAGGCGCTATTAACCGTCTCATACTCTTCCGTGGCGGGTGCTTCATTTTCATCCTCTTCCGTGCTCGGGGCGGCCACTTTCAACATCTCGATGGAGACGGGAATGTGGTCAGAGTATTTGCGAATGAGTGTCCGCAGGCGCATATCTTCTAAAAAGTCATCTTCACCCTCACGCAGGTGCAGCACCACGGTGGTGCCACGATCAGCTTTTTCAACATTCTCAAGGGTGTAATCACCCTCTCCACTGGAGGTCCAGCAGACACCGTGTTCTGCACCGGTACCGGCACGACGGGTGGTCAATGAGACTTTATCGGCAACAATAAAAGAGGAGTAAAAGCCTACTCCAAACTGGCCAATCAGGTTAGAGTCTTTGCTCTGGTCGCCGGTCAATGAGTCGATAAACTGGCGGGTGCCGGATTTTGCAATGGTACCGATATTGTCCATCACCTCTTGGCGGCTCATACCAATGCCATTATCAGTGACGGTGATGGTGCGCGCCTCTTTGTCGAAGGCGATGCGAATTTTCAACTCACTGTCACCTTCCAGCAGCGCCTCATCGGCTAGGCTTTCGAAGCGTAGCTTATCAATCGCATCCGATGCATTGGAGATCAGCTCACGCATGAAAATCTCTTTATTGCTGTAGAGCGAGTGAATCATTAATTTAAGTAGCTGCGACACCTCAGTCTGAAAACTCAGCGTCTCCTTTTGGGATTCGACGGTCATGTTTGCTCCTCTTGCGATCTCTATTTAAGTTAATATCAATTTTATGCTGACAAGGATATAGGGGCGAGCCAATCGCATTTCAACCCCCACATTACCTGCCTTATCGATAAAAATCTCGCCGCTGCCATGCTCGCATTCAACGGGCGCATATGGTTCAATCAGATCAAAGGCCACATTTAGATAATTTCGAGGAGAGTGTATGCGTTCTGTCAAAACGGTTAATACCACACCATTCAGTGACCAAAAACCGGGAACCTCGGGACTCAGAAAAAAGGTCACGCGCTTTCAAAGTGAGCACTACCTAGAGAACTTTGTTCAATCCATTTTTGATAGCCTGGAGGGATTTTGCGGCGAGACATTAGTGGTGGGTGGCGATGGCCGCTACTATAATGATGTCGCCATTCATACTATTTTGAAAATGGCCGCAGCCAACGGTTTTGGCCGTGTATTAGTGGGTCAGAGCGGTCTGCTCTCCACCCCCGCCGCCTCTTGTATTATTCGAAAATACGGTGCATTCGGTGGCATCATTCTCTCCGCTAGCCACAACCCAGGTGGCCCTGATGGTGATTTCGGCATCAAATACAACATTGGCAATGGCGGCCCCGCGCCTGAAAAGTATACTGAGGCGATGTTTCGCCGCAGCACAGAGATTGATCAATATAAAATAGTCGATACCGAAAATATCGACCTGGATACTCAGGGTGTTTATGTCCTTGGCGAGATGAAGGTTGAGGTGATCGATCCCGTCACCGACTACGCAGAGCTAATGGAGACGCTGTTTGATTTCCCCAAGCTCAAGGCGATGTTTCGCTCTGGTCAGTTCAAGATGTGCTTTGATGCCATGCACGCGATCACCGGCCCCTACGCAAAACAGATTTTAGAGCAACAGCTGGGTGCTGCCGAAGGGACGGTTATCAACGGTGTGCCGCTGCCCGACTTTGGTGGCGGCCACCCAGACCCCAACCTTGCCTATGCAAAAGAGCTGGTTGAGACCATGAATTCGGTGCGTGCGCCCGATTTTGGTGCCGCCTCCGATGGTGACGGTGATCGTAACATGGTGCTGGGCAAACGTTTCTTTGTCACCCCCAGTGACAGCTTGGCGATTATGGCCGCCAACGCCCACCTGATTAAGGGTTACAAAAAAGGGATCACCGGCATTGCGCGCTCCATGCCCACCAGTGCCGCCGCTGACCGCGTTGCCGAGCGGCTCGGCATTAACAGCTTTGAAACACCCACCGGCTGGAAGTTTTTTGGCAATCTACTGGATGCCAATCAATGCACGCTGTGTGGCGAAGAGAGCTTTGGCACCGGATCAGACCATGTGCGTGAAAAGGATGGCCTGTGGGCAGTGTTATTCTGGATGAACATTATCGCCGAACGCCATCAATCGATAGAAGATATTGTAATCGACCACTGGAAAGAGTATGGCCGAAATATCTACTCACGCCATGACTATGATGCTATCGATGCCACCCTTGCCAACAACATTATCGATGATCTGCGCAGCCGTTTTGTCTCATTAATGGGGCGTGGTTTTGGTGCTTACTGCATCGAAAAGGCTGATGACTTCAGCTACACCGACCCCATTGATAAAAGCGTCAGCAAAAACCAAGGAATACGCATTCTCTTTACCGATGGCTCGCGTATTATATTCCGCCTCTCCGGCACCGGCACCGAAGGAGCCACTGTACGAATTTATCTGGAAAAATTTGAGCCAAACCAAGCGCTGCAAAGTGTGGACACCCAAGAGGCACTGGCCGATTTAATTGATATTGCCGAAATGCTAACCGGGCTGAAAGAGAAGAGTGGTCGCAGTGGGCCAACGGTGATCACTTAATCCAGATATTTCATAAATTACCCGATCTATCTGGGGGTTAAGGATATACGAACAAATTGTTTACATTTTGTACAAGCTTTTTGATCGCTATTCCGTTATACTGCGCGTCGCTTTAATCCATACGGCTTACCCCACAGTGATAGTTTTCATAGAGAGGGGCGGCCGCTTAACAAGGTACCCCCTATGACAACTCCCGAAAATGCGAGCTTCGCAGACTTAGCCCTTTCCGCTCCACTGCTGAAGGTACTCCAAGAGGTGGGATATGAATCCCCCTCCCCCATTCAAGCAGCCAGTATTCCCGCTTTATTGGAAGGCAATGATATTTTAGGCATGGCGCAAACCGGCACCGGTAAAACGGCCGCGTTTGCTTTGCCAATGCTGCATAAAATTGATGTCAGTAAAAAATACCCACAGGTTTTGGTATTAGCCCCCACCCGTGAACTGGCCATCCAGGTTGCAGAGGCTTTCCAGGTCTATGCTCGCCATATGCCAGGCTTCCATGTTCTACCGATCTACGGCGGACAGGGTATTGATATCCAGCTTAAACATCTGCGCCGTGGTGCCCAGGTAGTTGTGGGCACTCCAGGGCGTGTAATCGATCATCTGCGCCGTAAAAGCCTCTCGCTTGAGAAGCTCAGCAGCTTTGTGCTGGATGAGGCTGATGAGATGCTGCGTATGGGCTTCATTGATGATGTGGAGTGGATTCTTGAACACGCGCCAAAAAAACGCCAAGTAGCGCTTTTTTCAGCGACCATGCCGGCGGCGATCAAGAAGGTAACCCAAAAATACCTGAACAACCCAGTCGAAATAAAGATCAAATCCAAAACCTCGACGGTTGAGAATATCGAGCAACGCTATATTCAAGTGACCCCACGCTTTAAGCTGGATGCGCTAACGCGTATCCTTGAGAGCGAGCCTTTCGACGGTATCATCATTTTCGCGCGCACCAAAACAGCCACGGTCGAGCTTGCTGAAAAACTGGAAGCACGTGGTTATGCCTGCTCGGCATTAAACGGCGATATGAGTCAACAGCTCCGAGAGCGCACTATCAACCACCTGAAGAAGGGGAAAGTAGATATTGTTGTTGCCACCGACGTGGCGGCGCGGGGCATTGATGTCTCCCGTGTGACCCATGTTATTAACTATGACATGCCCCACGACACGGAGTCCTATGTACACCGCATCGGTCGTACTGGGCGCGCTGGTCGCAGCGGTGTGGCGATACTATTTTCGTCGCCCCGCGAGCGCCGCATGCTGTTTTCGATTGAGAAGGCCACCAAGGCGAAGCTTAAAGAGATGCCACTGCCTTGTGCCGACACCATTGCCAGCAAGCGCGTTGAGCAGTTCAAGCAGTTGATGACCGATACAATTGAGAGTGTTGATTTGGCATTTTTCACTCAATTAGTCGATGAGTATACCCAATCACGCGATATCGGCACCCATGAAGTCGCCGCTGCGCTGGCCTATCTGTGCCAGAAAGAGCGTCCACTGCAATACAAAGAAGAGATTCCCGCTCCCCGCGAGCAGCGCGAGCGTAATGACCGTGACCGCTCCTCTCGTCCACCCCGCGGTGGTGAGCGTAAAGAGCGCCGCCCACGCCGCCAGCAGTCAGATGTTGAGCTGACCACCTACCGCATTGAGGTAGGCCGCGACCAAGGGGTTACACCCCGCGATATTGTGGGTGCGATTGCTAATGAGGCGGGTATCGATAGCCAGCACATCGGGCACATCAAACTACACAATGATTTCAGCACCGTTGACCTGCCAGCAGGCATGCCCAAAGATATGCTGCAACACTTGAAGCGGGTGCGTATTCGCAACAATCCAATGCGCATCAGTCTTGACCAGGGTGGCTTTAAAAAATAGCCGCGTTAATACAGTAAACAGCTAAAGACCATCCCAGGGGCGCTGATTCATTTGACTCAGCCGCCCCTTTTTTATGACATTCGACTTACCCGGACAGCTAATGACAACGACTGATAACTCAATTTTGCAACAAGAGTGGAGCATACTGCACCGTGATTTTGAGCGTTATGATCAGTATGGACTGTTTATCAAGATCGCGGCCATCATCACTGCGGTGGTCTCTCTTGGCTTAGCACTGCCGCTGTTGGCAACCGTCAGCTTTACCGCAATTTTCTGGCTACAAGAGGGTATCTGGCGAACAGTACAGGGGCGCTGTGGTGATCGTTTATTGATATTGGAAAAGCAGATTAAAACTGAACCAGAGAGTGTGGGGATGCAGTTTTACAGCGAGTGGGAAGCTTCTCGCCCAGGCACCCTTGGCACAATCGTTGAGTATCTTCGCCACAGCGCTCGCCCAACGGTCGCTTACCCCTACATTGTTCTTATTGCGTTGGCGCTATTGCTGGTGTGCTGGGTAGGATAACCGGTATCGCTTGTTGTAGTGTGACGGCATCGATACTCATCTCTGCCGCATATGCAATCACTTCAACACCGCAACTCATCGCTTCCCGTAACGTTTTTCCATAGAGCGGGTCGATATCATCGGCACAACTCACACTTTTAATGCCCGAGTGCTGAACACAAAAACAGAGTACCGCGCGATAGCCCTGCTCCACCATCAACATCAACTCTCGAAGGTGTTTGGTACCCCTTGCGGTTACCGCATCAGGAAAGTAGCCCTTGGATTGCTGATCCCACAGGGTGACATTTTTCACTTCCACATAACATGAAGGCAATTCAGGGTGCCCAGTGAGCAGGAAGTCAACCCGACTCTTTTCATTGCCATATTGCACCTCTGCTCTAATTTCCTGATAACCCTGTAGCTCTGTAATTGTGCCCTGCTCAATGGCCTCTTTGACCAGTTTATTACTGAGACTGGTATTGATACCCACCAGAATGGAGGGGGCAACTTCAACCAGCTCCCAACTGTATGCCAGCTTTCGCTTCGGGTTGTTTGAGCGGCTAAGCCATACCCGCGCATTTTCAGGCTGGCAATTTTTCATTGAGCCAGTATTGGCGCAGTGTGCCGTCACCTGCTCACCATCAGCAAGCACCACATCAACTAAAAAACGTTTGTAACGCTTTACCAAGCGCCCCTCAATGAGTGGTGTGGGAAATTCCATTGAATGCTCCAAAAAAAACCCCGCGAGGCGGGGTGATAGATTACTTTACCAAAGTCAGCGAGGGTTTTGGTGCACTTTTGGTGCGCTTCTCCTCAATGGGCGGGTCGGGTGGTGCGGGGACATCAACCTCATCATTAAAGACCATGCCACGACCATTCTCTCGAGCGTAGACTGCCATCACCGCATGAACCGGCACATGGAGGTTCATTGGCTTACCGCTGAAGCGGGCGTTGAACTGAATATGCTCATTGCCCATTTGCAGCGACTGTACAGCACTGGGGTTAATGTTGAGGATGATTTTTCCATCTTCAATAAACTGTTCGGGAACAACGACCCCGTCAACATCTGCTTTAACCAGCAGGTAGGGGGTGAGGTAGTTATCCACGATCCACTCATACATGGCCCGTACTAAGTAGGGCCGACTTGATGTCATCTCTTCCATATGCAACCTTTAAAGCGCCCTGATCTCTTGCTCTGCTTCAGAGAGGCTTGCCTGGAAGCTTTCACGTTTAAACAGAGCATCTGCATAATCGTTAATTGATTGCGCTTCGGCAGGCAGTTCAATGCGATAGAGGGGTAAGCGCCACAGCACAGGAATAATCGCACAATCAACCAAGCTGAAATCATCGCTCATAAAGTAGTCACCTTGTTCAAAAATTGGTGCCACCATGGTCAAGCTCTCACGCAGCTCTTTACGCGCCTTGGCCACTGCTTTTTCACCCTTGGTATTAATCTCTTCCACTAGGGTATACCAGTCATTTTCAACACGATGCAACATCAGCCGGCTGCGTGCTCGCATCACAGGATCAACCGGCATGAGTGGTGGATGAGGAAAACGCTCATCCATATACTCCATGATGACCTGAGAGCCAAAAAGCACCAGATCACGATCAACCAGTGTCGGTGTGGTGCCGTATGAGTTCAACTCAAGAAGATCCTCTGGCAGATTATCGGGATCAACTTCAATCACCTCGTGGGTGATTCCCTTTTCAGCCAATACAATCCGCACTCGATGTGAATGAATGCAGTTTGAATTGGAATAGAGGGTCATGATTGAACGTCGGTTGGCCAATGACGCCATGCGTACATCTCCTAAAAAAACAGGGTTGAAAAAATAATCGAATCATTATAAACGAAGAAGGGGGACAATGTCCCCCTTCTTCAAGAATTTACCGCAACTAACTCAATGTATATCGCGCCAATACTCTTTCTTCAACAAATAGAGCAAGAAGGTTAGGAAGATTAAAAATAGAATCACCTTCCAACCCAAGTCGTAACGCACCAGTTTCGCAGGCTCTCCCATATAGACCATGAATCCAACCAGATCACGAACCGCTTCCTCATAGTCTGCTGTACTCATCGCACCACCAGCAGGCTGTGAAAGCGAATCAACAACCTTGCGGATAGAACCATCAGGCAGCGTCTCATCTCGATATATAGGATCAGCAAGACCCTGCATACCCAACATGGCGTGGGGCATACCCACATCCTTGAACAGCAGGTTATTCACACCGAACGGGCGACTATCATCCTTATAAAAAGAGAGGAAGTAGGTATAGAGCCAATCAGCACCACGAAAACGCTCTATTACTGTCAGATCAGGAGGCAACGTACCAAACCAGGCTTTCGCCTCTTTCGGATCCAGTGCCACCACCATGGTGTCGCCCACGTTATCGGTGGTAAACATCATAGATTTGATCTCTGACTCAGCCATACCAAGATCCTCACTCACGCGGTTATAACGCATGTAGTGAGCGGAGTGACAGTTGAGGCAGTTATGTATAAAGATTGCCGCGCCCCGTTGTAGGGACTCCTTGTCATCCAAGTCGATATTTGCAGAGAGCAATGGAATTGAAGGGCCTGCGGCCATTCCCAAAGCAGGTAATGCCATCATCAAAATGGCGATTATTAACTTTTTCATTTGTCGGTCACCCTTTCTGGTACTGGCTTACATTTTTCGTTCTTAGTGTACCAAGGCATACATACAAAGAATGCAAAGTACAGAACAGTACAAATCTGGCCAATGACGTTATACAACGGGCTAGGTGCTTTTGTACCCAAGAAGCCCAGGATGAAGAATACAACCACAAACATCGCCACCCAGAGTTTAAAGGTGGTGCTGCGATAGCGGATTGATTTTACTGGGCTGCGATCCAACCAAGGCAGCAACATGAAGATCAGTGTTGATACACCCATCGCCACAACACCCGGGAAAGGTGACCCTGCAATACTCGGAACCGCACGCAGAATGGTGTAGAACGGCGTGAAGTACCAGACAGGTGCAATATGGTCAGGTGTTTTCAGTGGATCAGCGGGTACAAAGTTGGGTGCCTCAATGAAGAATCCACCCCCTTCTGGCCAGTAGAACATCACTATACAGAAGAAGATAAGGAACAGTGATGCGCCGAAAGCATCTTTCACCGTGTAGTAAGGATGGAAGGGGATGCCATCAAGGGGAATACCATTCGCATCTTTATCTTTCTTGATGTCAACACCATCAGGATTGTTAGAGCCCACTTCGTGCAGTGCTGTAATGTGTACAACCACTAGCCCTAGCAGAACCAAGGGTGCCGCAATAACATGGAAGGCGAAGAATCGATTCAGCGTTGCATCTGCAACCACGAAATCACCTCGAATCCATAATGCCAGATCCGGCCCTATAAAGGGAACCGCACCGAAGAGCGAGATAATAACCTGCGCACCCCAGTAAGACATTTGACCCCATGGTAGCAAGTAGCCCATGAAGGCTTCAGCCATCAATAGCAGGAAGATACCGACACCGATCATCCAGACCAGCTCACGGGGTTTTTTGTATGACCCATACAACAAGCCACGGAACATATGCAGGTAGATAACGATAAAGAAGAAGGAAGCACCTGTTGAATGCATATAGCGAATCAACCAGCCCCACTCCACATCACGCATGATGTACTCAACCGAGCCGAATGCCGCAGCACCATCTGGTTTGTAGTTCATGGTAAGGAAAATGCCACTTACAATTTGAATCACCAGCATCATGATGGCTAGTGAGCCAAAGAAGTACCACATGTTGAAGTTTTTTGGGACGTAGTAGTGAGCCAAGTGCTCATTGAAAGTTTTGGTCAGTGGGAATCGTTCATCGACCCACTCAAGTAGCTTATTTTTCATCCTATGCAACCCCCTGGTCATCAGCACCCACAAGAATTACCGAGTCACTAATAAATTTATGACGTGGAACCTCGAGATTTTTTGGCGCTGGTGCACCGTTATATACACGACCAGCCAAATCAAATTTAGAACCATGACATGGGCAGAAGAAACCTCCCAGCCACTCTTCACCCAAATCAGCCGGAGCGACTTCAGGGCGGAAGGTGGGAGAGCAACCTAGGTGAGTACAAATGCCTACTAACACCACATATTCATCTCGAATAGAGCGGTAAGCATTTTCTGTGTAGTCAGGCTGCATTGGCAGCTCTGAATTGGGGTCACGCAGTAGCGGTACCAACTTATCCAGCCCCTCTAACTGCTCTTTGGTACGACGAACAACCCATACCGGCTTGCCACGCCACTCAGTAGTAATACGCTGGCCTGGTTCCATACGGCTGACATCAACTTCCACTGGCGCACCCGCCGCCTGCGCCTTAGCACTCGGCAACATTGACGACACAAAGGGAACTGCGACAAACGCACCCCCAACACCACCCATGGCACCTGCTGCTATGGTAAGTGTGCGACGTTTGCTGTGATCAACACCATCACTCATCTTGCCCCTCCTGCTCAATCTAGATTGTTGGTTTTTATTTATCCGAGCACGGCTCGGATATACTGTTAGCCATTGAATATCTGAAGTAAGTTACCACTCCACATTCTGGTGCATAAAGTCGCTCGCTTTGCACTACAAGTCACCACAGCAGCGAGGCTATTACGTGAAGTTATGCTTTAAACTGAACGGCTTTCCACCTCGACCGACTTGATTCTGCGTTATGCAACACCACCTCAAGCAGACGATTACTTTATTTTTGGCTTGAAAATTAAGAGAGTCAAAAACCACCCTGTTAGGTGGCACAACCGATACATGAAATATCAGATGCTGACTGGCCAAGCTTATATTTAGCTCTTTTGGCCATCCCCTTCCTCGTCAATCTTAACTACTTGCACACGCAAATATGACTGACTTATATTTATAGTCGACCCGATCCTAGAATAATCTGCGTAGCCCGTCAACGATATTTCTAAGCACCTATTTATCGCTTAAAAATAATGGCCATTTCAATAGGTACCAACTTGGCCAAGCCCGCACCAGATCAGTGAATTTTATCGCTTCTGCTCTCTTACACAAGCGAGGTATCGTTTATTAAAATAGAGCATGCAGAGCCTAGGCGAATCAGTAACCAACTGGCCCCATCCGCAACATTTAAAAGAAGAAAAGGTACACTGAAGGCTCAAGAGAGTGAACGCATTGAGCGCCTAGCACGGATTGATGTATGGGGTAACGATGAGCACGCCCGACAGTTTCTTTTCGCGCCTCATCAACTGTTTAATCAACAACGCCCTGTCGATCTTGCGTTCACAGAACTGGGAGCTAGGCAGGTTGAACAGATATTAGAGAAGATTCGCTGGGATCAGCGTCTATTGGCTGCTGACCATCACCAGCTCTAAAACTTCCACCTGATTCCCTATCACTCGCCATCGCAAGTCAAAATCCCACAGGTGCATCCCATATACTCGCCCCTTATCCTCTTCTTTATAAGCGGGGCGTGGATCACTCTGCAGCAGCTGCTCAATCATGATGCGTAAATGGGGGTATTGATGGCTCAGTTCATGACAGCGAGTGGCCGCCTCATCTGTAAAAGTGACGGTATGTTTGCAGGGTGGTGCATTTTGAGCAAACCCACCCTCTGCGTTTGGAATGCTATCCGCGTAGGGAATATAGGGTTTGATATCAACGACCGGCGTTCCGTCAAGAAGATCCACCCCTTTCAGATGTAAAAGCAGACGATCTACACCGCTCTCTACACGCTCTAGCTTTACCGCTGACATACCGATGGGGTTGGGGCGAAAGGTTGTCCGACTGGCAAACAGGCCAATACGCTGATTCCCGCCCAGACGAGGTGGCCGTACCAACGGCTGCCATCTGTTTTGTGGTGAACCATGAAAAACAAACAGCAGCCAGATATGGCTGAACTGCTCAATGCCGCGTACTATTTCCGGGCAATTATAGGGAGGCAACAGCTCCAGCGTTGCCGCTGCTTCCGGCACTAATCCTGGTTGCCGTGGAATGCCAAATTTTTCTTTAAAGCAAGAGTGGATTACACCAATGGCTTTAAGCTCATACGTCATTAGGCATTCTCAATTCGTAACTATTCAGCGTGTTTATATTTTACCTCAAATCGAGGCATTTTCGCACGGAGAGAGGGAGCATATAGGGAATATGTGACCGATTGAGTACGAAAATAACGAAGAGTTGAGGCAAAAGATGAATACACTGAGTAGTTACCTCAATTCAATGCTGTGATCATATCCAGGGAGCTCTCTTGTTTATTAAAGCGGGCGGGTTGAAGCCCCCCGAGTGCCTGAAAGCTCTTTTTAACCCACTGATCATAAAGGCCTGCGCTAATCCTATTGATATTCAGCTTATGCAGATCAATCGCCTTTTCATCAAAAGGGAAGGCTTGCTCTTCCAGCATCATGATATACATCTCCTGCTCTTCACCTTGGAGCTCTTTTGGTTGCTCTGAGGTCATCAATGCATGGCTAAACAGTCGATAGATTTCAGCAATTTGATAAGTAGAGGCGGTGGTCACATTACTGATGCGGTATTCATTGGCCTGTTTATAGAGTTCAAGTGTTGTCTGCATCGCCTCTTTTTTCTGTTTCAGCGCCTTTTTGATCGGATTTTTAAGAGCAATCGACGCAAACACCTCTTGATAGCTATCCGCCAACTTTAACGTGGCATTAGCCGCTTGCTGACGCAACCCAATATCGGCATTATCTTTCCCCACCTTACTAACAATACCCCTGAGGCTGGACCTATAAGAGCTTGTATTACCCAATTTGTAGTGAATATCAGCTATACGCATACTCACCTCAAAATAACTCACATCCCTCTCTTTCGTGAGGGCGAGGTACTGTTCGAGCATATTAACCGCCAGTCTATTATTACCCTCTTGCAAATGAAGCTCTGCGGCCTGACTCAACCAGCCACGCTTTCGCTCAGGATCAGTCTCTACACTGGCGAGCGCACTATAAGCATGCGCTGCCTTCACACTCTCACCCATCTCCATATAGGAGTATGCCAGCTTTTCGCGTGCGCCCATCACTAACTTATGACGTGGATAACTGGCTCTAAAGCGCTCCAGCACCTTAACCGCCGCCCTCCAATCACCATTACTCATAAGTGCGGTGGCCGCGTCATATTGAGCCTGGGCGATAATAGCAGCGCCCGGAACCGCACTCACAATACGCAAAAAGTGCCCAGCTGCGGCCATCAAGTCACCATCAGCTTGTGCTTGCTCACCCTGCTTGTAAATTGCAGCGGCAAGCCGCTCTTTAATCTCTTTACGCTGCGAAAGGCTTTTAACGTGTAACAGTGCTTGTAGGGAGCTGGCCTCTGCCGCCAAGTAATCACCCAGCATGAAGTGGCTGTATGAGAGCTTATACCAAACAGCACCCAGCTGTGGTGAGTCAGCTGGCAACGCTTGGGTAAGGATGTTAAGTTCATCAACCGCCGCCAAATACTCATTGGATGCCAGATGTTGATCTGCTTTTTTGTGCCGCACTTCGTTGATTCGTGCATCTTGAGGAAAGTTGTTAACAAACCGGTTGATACTGGCGATAAGTTGCTGCTGACGCTGTTGTTCATCAATGTTTTTGCGTTTTTCATGGCTAATTAAGGCCGCATAGCCCGCCTCTGCCATTTTATCGTGGGTTGGATATTCATAAGCGACGCTCTCATACGCAATGGCAGCCTGATCAAATGCCCCCGATTCATACAAGCTTTCAGCATACAAAAAATGGACACCACTACTTTCGTCGTCATTTGGAAAGCTGTTTAGGAAATATTGATACCAATATTGGGCTCGCGCAACATCGGATAGCTGACTGTTTTTCTGGTAAAGGCCGTGATAATATTTCGCAAGATAGATGATGTTCTTTTTAAGTGCTGGCTCAATCGCCTGGTATACCGAGAGCGGATGACGCTCCAATATCCCGCTGTTAGCCCCATAGTTTTCGACAAACTGTTTTCTTGCTTGTAGAGCGGCCTGAAAGTCGCCACTCCTTTCCAGTAATGCAATCTGCTTCAAATGATAACCGGGCGCGTGCGCATCGTTGGCATTACGTTGCAGGTAAAAGCCATACACACCCGCCGCCTCTCTATAGAGGCGCTGCATGGAAAATTGATCAGAGAGAGCCTGGTAGATCAATGCCGTATAGGGCTGATTATTACGCGTCTGTGCAAACGCCTCAACAGACTCCACGCCATTCATTTGAGAAAAGCTGACCGCCAAGATACGCAAAACATCCCGCACCAACTCACCATTACCCACAGTGACATCTTCCATGCTGCCCGGGGTATGCAAGAATTCGAGTAGATCGGCAAAATGGTGATGTGCGGCATCGATACGGTCTGAACGGTAAAGCGCCCACGCCTGTTTATAGAGCGCATGCTTGAAGTAAGGATCCGTCGTACCGCGATCTATGACCTCTTTATAAGCTGTGCTCGCCTCATCAAACTGACCGAGGGTAAAAAACAGTTCACCACGCCGAAATTGTGCCTCAGAAAAAAAACTTGATTCGGGGTGTTGATCAACTAACTCAGTTAATACCTCTAAAACCACCCGTGGCTCACCCGCATAATCATAGGCACGCGCCAGTTGGTAGTGAATACGGTCGTTCTCTATTCGATTCGGATAGTCTTTTAGTAGTTGCTGATATATTCTGATCGCCCGGAAATAACCGGCATTGGTGATGGTTTCCTCATCATCCAAGTTGTCATTTAGCAGCTCATCCTCGCTCTCTTCCAGTGCCAGATCGGCCAAGCGGTGTCGCGCAAGCGCTTCGATTTGCAAAAATTGACTCTCGGCTGCTTTTTGATACTCCTCTTCCATACCCGTCAGTTCAGTTTTGGGTATCTGATGCTTAGATATTGGGTTTTGATAAGCAACAAGACGCTGCTCAGCTGTTTCGATCTGACCCTTGCCGCTACAACCACTCAGCAATAAAATGAGAACCAATAATAGTGTTTTTTTACTGAGCATCATTGCGCTGCCTCAACTCTATTCAGCGCACTATCTTTGATATAGGCAACACGATAATAGGCTTGATCACGATAGAGTGCCAAGCGGCTTCGGTAGCGCTGCAAGGCTTCTACCGCCAGCTCGAGCAGCTCCTCCTCCTGTCGGGTGTAGAGCTGTTCTACTTGCTGGTTTAATCCCTCAATTTGAGCACCCAATTGGTTAATATATTGCTCATATTGAGAGAACATTTGGGGAGTGGCCAGCTCTGCTTGGGTCAGCACTTCTCGTTTTTCAGAAACCTCATCCAAGAGCCGCTGTTGTGCACGCAGCTCTTTACGACGCTGCCAACTACGCACTTTAAATGTCTCCGTAAGCTGCCAAGTCAGCAACCCTTTTAACCGTAGATAGCGCTGTTGGTAGCCATCAAGCAGATCACCTTCGGGCAGCTTTTCAATGATCGCTTCAATTTTTGATAACCGCTCTAGCTGTTTTTCAGCCTTCTCATCCAGCAGTTGATAGATGGCTTGTTGCTGATCGATGCTATCCAGTTGCTGCGTCAGCCGCTGGTGCTGCTTAACGAGAGATTGGTAGTGGTTATTTTTTTTAACCAGTTCAAGTAGCGGTAAGAATTCGTTATAACGCATTTGACGTAATTTAATCATATGCTGATAGCTGGGTATGTCGTCACGCCAGATAGAGAGCTGACTCTGTAAATAGCGCAAATCACGCAGATTTCTCAATGCTTCAAAAAATGGATAACTGGAGAGCATGACCGCCATATAAGGGGTATTGGCTTTAGGTAGCTCAATGCGCTCCTCCCACCCAAAGCCTTGCGATGTGCCACGCAGCTGTGGCAACAGCTGATTCAAGAAGCGCCCATCCCCCAGGGAATCGATCACCTCGTCAACCCGCATTATCTCCCGTTGATAGTGGGAGATGGCACTCTCATAACTCTTTTTCGCTTCATGCAAAGCATTGGCATGCTCCTGAACATAACCTTCAAGAAGCCACGCCTCCTTCGCCTCAATATCGCGGCTGTTGCGCTCTTTAAGCAGGCGCAGCGGGGCCAGTGCTTTTATATTTTCGCCCTGTTTGTAATAGGCCCAAGAGAGGGTAATCAGTGCCTGGTCGAAAAAAACTGTATCAATAGGAACCTGGTGCAATAATACAATAGCATTCTGGGTTTTACCGTACTCCAGGTAGCGCTGCGCAAGAATGATGCGTGCTTTATGCTGCAACATCTCACCTTCCTGATTATTAGCCTCTGCTAAAATAAGTTGCCGCAGTGCCGCTGAACTTTTTCTATTTTTTTGCGCTCTTTCAAGTGCAACCGCGAGGTTATATTGTGCAAAAAGGTCACCCGGTTTTTTTGTCTGCTTATTCACCTCTGCGGCTAAACTAAAGCGCCCCTGCCCCATTAATAACATGATTTGCAAGCGGTGCCGCTCACGCTGTAGCTCATCTGGAAGGGTACCTTTAATTTTAAGCAGCGCCTGCAATCCGGCATCGTAGAGGCCACGTTGATAGCGTACTTTTGCCATATAAAACCAGGCTCGATCACTCACCGGATTTTGTTGCGGCTGTGTGTAGCGCAAAAAAATCTCCTCGGCCTCATCATGCATTCCGTAATAGAGCAGAATACTACCCAGCAATAGCTCCGCCTCACCTTTATGGTATTGCAGCTTCTGCTGTTGCAAGCTGATCCCAAGATTGACCGCAGAGCGGTAGTAGCGCTCCTGATAAAGATCAAAAAAGGCCACGCCGTAATCAAGGTCCTTAATCGAGGTATTCTGATCAGCATAGAGCGGCGGGCTACAGCACAGCAGTACCAGAGCGAGCCATAAGATAATCTGGCCAGGAATCTTTCCGAAAATAGAAGCCGTAGCGAGGGGAAGCCATTTTGAGTCCATTTTCTCGCCATTTGAGGCGAATAGTTGTTCATATTTAACGAAAATGAGCGGGAAAATGGGCCAAAATAGCTTTTCCGTAGTAGGCTCTCTATTCTCGGACAGACTCCTAGACATTACCACTCCTTGGCAATAAATTGAGCCTGCTGTTTATCTTCATCATCCTTGATTGAAAACTCGATATTTTTGACCTCTTTTGCCTTATTAAAGGTAATTGAGGCGGCACGTTGAAGGGGGCGTTGATTGGGCCCCATGCCATTAAATATAGCGGTTAACTGGTGCTCTCCACTGTGAATATTCCCCACATAAAGACGTTGAACACCGCCACGGGAGAGTGCCTGCTGTTCGCGCTGAGTATAGAGATAATGAGTGATGGTTTTGCCATCTATTTTCAGCTCCACATTGTCAACAATAAAGTATTTACCCACATCGACGGAGACATAGACGGCAAATTGTGTACTGGAGGGGAAGAGCAGCTCCTCCTCAAGAATGAAGAGTTGGCGATTAAGCTGCATAATCTCTTTTTTGAGACCTTGTAGCTGGCTATCTATATTTTCTGGTGCACTATTGGCCTGAAATGAGATGCTGGCAAGCAGCAGAAAACAGATGGTAAAAAAACGCACAATTCCCCCTAATACAGATCGTTAGATATTTTCAACCTAGAGATCTCATAATCCAAAAATTAGTCGACTATCCAGATTAATACCATACAGAGATATACACTTGTATGACATTAGCCGAAAAGCCATAAAGTGGCTCATTGCCGACATCACTACTGACATCTGCATTACGAAAATCAGCATAATCGAATCGCAGGTGATCCCAGCTGAGATTTATGCTCCCCCGATCTATCCACTGAATTCCGCTGAAATTAAACCCATAGCTAGCGGTAACCCCAAATGTCTGGCTCTCATAGGTGCTGAGCTCCTTATCCCTCGCCATATAATTCTGCGCATTTTGGACATCAAAAAGATCAGAGTAGAAGTCAGCACGATTTTGACTGTACTGACGATATCTTACCTCAAACAACCAGCCATTGTCGGTTGGATGGCGATAAAAAACCTGCCAGTTTTGAGCCTTAATTCCCCAAGTATCAGAAAACTGGCGAACCTCAGCACCAATAGCCGCCCGATAGGGAAGATAGTAGAGACCACGCAGCCCCAGCGCATTACTGGTGCGGGTGCCTGGGTAGACTTCAGGGCTCCACGACTCACTCACGCTACCATCACCTGCCACGGTCGAGTAACGATAGCTACGGTAGGGGTTATTCAAAAACCCTTCGTCACTGGTAAGATCGAATGCAAAGGTAACCGTCATGTTTTTAGTTAAAATTTGCGACAATCCAAATCGATAGTTGCGTCGTTCAACCGCTCTTTCAAACACATTATCCGTTGACCGACTCACGGTATCACTACCACGAGCAAAACCTAATGAAACATTGGTCAGATCGCCAAAAAAATCCTGTGATATACCCACGCTCACCGTATTGGCTACATAGTCATTTTCCGAGCTGGTGGTATAGCCCATTGAGAGCAGGTTTTTACCGTTAAGGTAATCCACATTTAAACCATACTCAGTGCGTTCTTCGTTGTAAGGGCTTGCCTGAGTCACCACATCGATTGAAGCACTGCTGATGGTATCAACATAGTAGTGGGCCGACATAGATAGCGGAGCAGCAACCTGTTTACGAAACAGTAACGATGGACCACTGATATCAACCCCTCCACCACCGTAATAGTGGTAAAGCGCATCAAAACGATCTTCTGGTAGGATAGCCGCCATCAAGGGCAAACAGGCCAACAACAATATGATCAGTACAAAATGGCGCTTTGCCCTAGTTGCAGCCACAACCGCCCCCCTGCCCGCTTTCAGCACCCCGCGCAGACTCACGCGCCTGGTATACATGGTTAAGGTAACTGCTAGAGACGGGGTTAGGATCCATGTTCATAATCGGATCGGCTAACCGCGCACGTTCGTAGGGCATCACCCACGGCTCAATTGAACAGCCTTGAAGCAGCACCAAAAGTATAATAAAGGAGATAAATCGCACCCAACTACTCCCGTATCAACGCCTTAATATCCGCTTCATACTGATCCTCATAGCCAGGCTGATAACCTTTATGTAAAACCCGCAACTGGCCATCGCGATCAATCAGAATGGTTGTGGGCATCGCTTTTACGCTGTAGAGGCGACTCACCGCACTATCCGCATCAAAAAGCACCGGAAATGAAACCGGGATCTGCTCCAGTAGTTTCTCGGCGTTTTCACGCTCCTCATCCACATTGACACCAAGCAGTGTAAAACCCATCATCTGGTATTTATTATGCAGATCTTCGAGTAGCGGCATCTCCTGACGACAGGGGCCACACCATGAGGCCCAAAAGTTAATCATCACCACTTCACCTAGGTGGTCACTGAGGCGGATGTTTTCGCCATTGCGGTTATCCAGCGTGAAATCTGGAGCTACCCCCTCTAGGCTAGAGCTAACAGCGTTATTGAATAGAAAGGTGGTGCTGACCATAAAGACAATAAGTGCAGCTGTTATTGATTTCATTTGGATACTCCTTGAAAATTCGCTCTAGAAAAAAAGTGATAAGCTAAATAACATTTCGAGATTGTGGACATTTTTCTTCTCTCCAAACAGCTCACTGCTATAGACATGATCTCGGCCGTCAACACGCAATGCTAGCCAATCGTTCACCAATAATCGGTAACCCACACCATAGTTGAGTGTAAAAACCTCATCTCCTGCAAACTCGGTAACCCCAGCGCCTGCAATCACATAAAACGCAGTGTTGTAGGCACGCCCCTGACTAATAAACGCTTCACCCGGTAGCAGGTTATAGCCGAAAGAGACATTGTAGTAGCTGTAGTTTCTCTCATCATCGCTCAATATTTTTACATCGCCATACAGCAGCTCGGCACTGGTGTAGCCTGCCTCACTCATTCCGTATGCTGCCTCAGCAAAGAAGTCTTCACTAATGTGGTAAGCGAGCCGTGCAACCGTGACCATATTGCTACCAAAATCTTCGATGCTGATAATGCCTGCGGAGGCGGTTATCTCGAAGTTTTCGCTATCAATCAACGCCTCGCTGATATCACGGCGCTCTATTTGAGTATCCGCACCCAGCGCATCAAGCTCTTGTGCCAGCACTAACTGCGAACTGGACAATAGAAGCGTTGCTAAAAGAAAGCAGCAAAACCTATTTTCCATTCGATAATTTCCTCATTGTTTTCATCACTATTGAAGAGCACATACTCTTTATATTGCAGGCGCAATACAAAGCGCTGGCTCAAGTAGGTGCGCAATCCAATGCTGGCGCTGGCGTACCCTTCTTGGCGGCGTTCAGATTTAACCAGTGTCGCTTTAGGTTTGATTTGCATCACCCCACCCCCCAAGCTGAGATAAGGCGCTACTCGCCAGCTGGGAAAAGGCTGATGCTGAATCGCCAGACCTGCAACTTCTGAGGTGAAAAATGTGCCCAAGCCTACACCGTAGTTAGCTTCGAGGCCAAGGTTTTGGGTCATAAAGTAGAGTGCAGAAATTTCCATGGCACGCGAACCATCTAGGTCACCCACCATCATTGCCAGCTCCCAATTGCGCTGGGAGAAGTCCCCCCAGTTAGGCGCTTTAAGGGTGGTCTGCTCACCTTGCCGATTTAAGGTACGCTCTAACTGATCTCTGGCAACCCACCCTTTATTTCCCTGTCGAGTAGTAATGAGAAACCAGCGGTTTTTACGCTTGTGAATCGAAATCCACTCACCCTCTTTCACCACACGAATAATGGGATAACCGCGTCCGGGGCCACTGTGCAGGTCAAGATAAGGGTCAATCACTGCAACTTGCGGCACCGTCTCTTCCGCAAAGCCCGTTGATGAAAAGAGAAACAGCAGTAACAGGGGAAATAACAGCCTACATTTCACCAATTACTCCTCCATGGGTACCGCAAATGGGTCGTTATAATACTGAGCACCGATATCCAGCCACTCGCTAATCAAGCGAAGTTCAGCCGGGGATAGCCACCCCTCGTGAATCGCTCCGCCATCAAAAAGTGACAAGAAATAACGTGAATTTGCACCGGCACTTGACATCGAGGGGCCGGGTGCGAGTTGCGTGATCAAAATAGGGATATCGATCATGATCGGAACAGTGATCATAATCGGAACAGTGATCATAATCGGGATAGGATTGTTTTCAGCATCAAGAATAAGATCACCATTTTCATCTGTTTCAAACTCACCACTCTCCACTATTTCAAACTCACCACTCTCGATTGTTTCAAATTCGCCGCTCTCTACCGACTCAAACTCACCGCTTTCTACCAAAATATCCTGCAACGCGCCATTTTGCAGTTCCTGGACATTATCGGCAAAGAATAACTCGCGATAGCTGATGAGGTGATCGGCCTCTTCTGGTGATACTCCACCATTAAGCTGCAACTGTGCCTCGGGCACCCGTAAAGCCCCCAGCTCATCCAAGTCACTATGACAATTTGTACAACGCCTATCGATCAGTGCGCTATCTACCCGAGGCAGATCCCAAAGTGGATGAATATGGTCAGGGTAGTTGATAATAGTGCGGCAGAGTGGCTGCCAACTGTTTTGGCAGCTCTCACTGGTGGGGCGTAAAAGTGTGCTATCTAGGTCAGCATAACGGTACTCAAAGCTCTCGTCAGGTGTGCGTAGTGCGCTATCACTCCAGTGATCGGTATAGAGCACATCCATCAACAACTTGCGTTCGGCGCAGTCGGTATCACAGCTGAGGCGCATACGTGTCTGGGCCATGGTTTCACCCATATTGGCAACCATTACAGGATTTGTATTAGGGAAAGGCTGACCACTGGTCACTGCACCACTATTAACCGCAACAGGGCCATCAATACGACCGTGAGGCACGCCACTGCCATGGTTATGGCAACCGTTGCATGTCAATGTTTCACCTGGGCGAACCTGCAACCAAGCTTGGTGGCGACTACGCATACGCCGCCCATTTTCATCAAGCAGTTCAATAGCGAAAGGGATATTGGCGGGCACTTCAACCATCACCGAGCCATCCGGTTCAATCATGGCGTAGCCAACAATTTCACGCATTAATTGCTGGGCACTGATACCCAACGCACTCCGGTCAACGATCAGGGTATCCCGATCAGGTAGCGTGACCGACTTCACTATTTTAATAAATCGTGCCGGGCGATCAACTGCCGCGGTTTGTTGTGGGTCAGCCATGGTGGCAAGATTAGGCTGCGCGGTATCCCTTCCATCGACATCATAAACAGAGCGAATATGAAGTAGACCCACCCCACGATCATAAAGCGCTCGCTCAATACGACCATCACCCGGCAGGCCATCATACAGCAGCGCAGGAACAGCCCGCTCACGCAGTGTGGCAACATCACTAATAACCACCCCCTCTTGGGCTATCACTAGGGGGCGCAGCGTGTGGCTGCCCGTATCATACAGATAGAGCCCAAAAAGTGGGTCGGCAGAAACCGTCTCTTCACTGTTCAGATCATCAGCCTGACACGGCACAATCGCCCCTTCACTTATAATACGGCAGGGTGTCCAACTGGTGAGAATTCGTTGACTGCCATCCCAAAGCGGATAAGCCGACATAAACATCCCCCCAGCCGACAACGCTGAGTTTTCCAACTGTACATCAAGCGTGGTTGCTGGTTTCTGGCCAGATCCGTTTAATACCCCGCGATTGACCTCGGTGGGTTGATCATGGTCGATATAGTTTTCAGCATCAATAATCACCAGATCGCCACCCCGATTTTCCTGGCCACGTAACGCTTGAGTTGCCAGCAGCTTGCCATCCTCCATCTCCCGAACCTGAAGATAACCTGTAACGGCATCGCCATGACCTACCTGCGCACTGTGCGCACCATAGTGGATTTGCAAGTCGCTGCCATCGGGGCGAACAGTGTAAAGGCGAATTGCGTTTCGCCCACCCATGTTATCCCAGCGACTAAAAAGAATACGGCCATTCATGAGTACCGTGGGATCAAAGTCGTGACTGGCGTTAAATGATATCTGCTGAATATCGGTACCGTTATCCTCCATCACATGCAATACAGCTGCGTGCTCCTGGCGTGACTCCTCAACACCATTGAATTGTGGTTTCCCTTCATCCAGCAGTGTGCGCCCTGTTTCGCGCTGGCGTGTTGAGGTGAATACAATACGCCCATCGGGGAGATAACTAGGCGCAAAGTCTTGCCCCTGCTTTGCAGTAACATCGCTACTGATAACACGATTGAGTTGCTGAGCAACAATATCGTACTCCCAGATATTCCAAGTAGGCTGCTGGTCGTCAGGCACACCCTCTAGCTCTGGCTCACGCATTGAAAAAACTATTTTAGTGCCATCATAGGAGACATTCAGGTCACGCACATCACCCGCACCCTGTGTTACTAGGGCAGTCACATTACGCTCGGGTGCCGTCGGTGAAGCGCGATCTCTTATATAGAGGTCACCACCCGGGCGAAAAGTCAGCAGCTCACGACCATTCAAAGGGGTTAAATCACCCTCGCCATCATAGAGGGCGCGCTTAACATAGGCGATTGGGTAATCTTGCAGTACAGAATCAGCTGTCTGGCTATCGTCCACACACCCCGAGAGGGTTATCAGTGAAGAGATCAATAATGCCGCTAGCAATAGAGAAAAAATTAAACGCACAGAACGCCCTTATATCAATGTTTACAGCACTTCACACAGAGAGCCTGCAAACGGGGAAATAATGAAAGCCAAGAAAATTAGTTGGTCAAGGAAGCTCTGATTAAGTCTGGATGAATTTAGGCTGAGAGGGAATTGCTCTCATTTGTTCCGAAATGCGCAGTAATAGTTGTTCTATTGGTGCAATTTTCGGGATAAATGAGGGCGATTTCAGCCAGCATAAAATATTCATGACTTGATCAGAGCTTCCTCAACCACACGCTACACAGCTTAGCAGTCACCACCTTCGAGAACTGTGAGTTTCCTCACAAACAATACAGCAATAAGCCGATATGCTTGAATAACATTCTGCCTCAACAAGGATTCTTTCTCTGTGAAAAAACTTGCCATTCCTCTGTTAGCGGCGGCCATTTGCTTTAGTTCAGCTTATGCCGGCTCACGTGAACAAGCAAAACAGATACACGACAGGATCGCCGGTGTCCCGGCTGACACCGTGCTGCTTGATCAGATGCAACTACTCATTGAAGGTGGTGATGCCATCGGTGCCGCCGAGCTTGCCCTAGAGCACCCGGACTTTTATAGCACCACCCTGAAGACCATTATCACACCCTGGACCAATGAAGCGCAAACCGCTTTTGCCCCCCTAAATGACTATACCGCCACTATGATTGGCGTGGTACGTGATAATCTGGATTTCCGCACCCTACTTTATGATGACATCCTTTATGTTGGCCGCGCATCACTTGGGTTGCCCGCTTATTCGCAAAACAACAACAGCCACTATGAGCAGATGGAACAGAACGGTGTCGACCTAAAGGCAGACTTGGTTGCCATCACCCAATCTTCTGTCAACGGCTTACCTGCTGCCGCAACCGCAGGCATCATGACCAGTCGGGCAGCAGCACAAGCTTTTTTTGTAGATGGTACCAACCGTGCGATGCTGAGATTCACCATCCTTAACCACCTCTGTAACGATCTGGAGCAGATAAAAGATAACACCCGCTCTCCCGATCGTATTCGGCAAGATGCCTCACGCAGCCCTGGCGGAGACAGTCGTATCTTTATCAATGCTTGCCTAGGCTGCCATGCAGGCATGGACCCACTAGCACAAGCCTATGCCTACTATAACTATGTGTATGACAGTGGTGCCGACCCTGATGCGCGCAATGGGCGCTTGGAATATACCGCAAACAGTGTCCAGCCCAAATACCTGATTAACGCCAGCAACTTCCCTTATGGCTATGCCACACCCAATGATGATTGGGTTAACTATTGGCGAGCCGGAGCAAACTCACTGCTCGGCTGGGATACCAACGGCCTTAACCTGCCCGAAAGCGGTGCCGGTGCAAAAAGCCTTGGCCGCGAGCTTGCCAACAGCGAGGCCTTTGCCCGCTGTCAGGTTAAAAAAGTATTTAAGAATATCTGTTTCAGAGACCCTGAAAACAGTGCAGATCACAACAAGATCGATCAAATCACAGCATCATTTAAAACCAATAACTACAACCTCAAGACCGTCTTTGCCGAAAGCGCTGTCTACTGCATGGGAGAATAACGGATGATCAATCGATACACTCTCTGCTTAATCTTGGCGCTCTCTGTTCTCACTGGTTGCCAAGGGGTTGATACAACAGACAACCCCGAAGTCGATCGCAGCAATGAGCCTCCCGAAGACTACAGTGGCCCTGCGGCTACAGATGATGATACTGCTCGTTTTAAAGAGTTTGTATGGGATAGCCTGCGTGCCAGCAACCGCTGCGGAAACTGCCACGGCACCGACAGTGACCAGATACAGTTTGTACGTGATGATGATGTCAACCTCGCCTATACAGCGGCGCTCACCCTTGTGGACACCACAACACCAGAGAACTCTGAACTCGTCGCTCGCGTTGCTGCTGGCCATAACTGCTGGGAACCATCCGACCTCATTTGCGCTGAAACCATCACCTCCTACCTTGAGCTGTGGTTAAACCCAAATGACCCACTCCCCGGCAACAACGAAGTCAAGCTGATCGCTCCCCCCATCCAAGACCCGGATGCTGGCAGACGACTGCCCGCTGATTCGGCGCTTTTCTCCACCACGGTGTGGCCGCTACTGACACAATATTGTGCCAGCTGCCACAGCGAAGAGGGCGAGTTCCCCCAGGCACCTTACATTGCCCAGAGTGATGTCAATGTCGCCTATGATGCGATACGTACAGGTCGGCGTATCGACCTAAACAATCCGGCAGATTCGCGTTTAGTATTGCGCTTGAGCGAAGAGTTTCACAACTGCTGGAATGAGTGCCAACTCGATTCAGGTGAGTTTATTACCGCCATACAAAGCTTTGCAGATGGTGTTCCTATCAGCGAATTGGACAGCGCACTGATTAACAGTAAAGCACTGAACCTCTACGATGGTATCGTCGCCAGTGGCGGCAATCGCTTTGATGACCATATTATCGCCCGCTACGAATTAAAAAGCGGCCTTGGCGACACACTGTACGACACCAGCGGCATCGAACCCGCCTTAAACCTCATACTATCGGGCACCGAAGGGAGCGACTACCAGTGGGTGGGTGGCTGGGGAATCGAGCTCTTCTCCACCTCTGCGCGTGGTAGCACCGCCGCCAGCGCTAAACTGGCTAGTCGCCTAAAAGCGAGCAATGCCTACACCATTGAAGCGTGGTTGGTTCCCGCCAACGTCACACAGGAAGGGCCTGCCCGTATCATCAGTTATTCGGCAAACAACTCCCTGCGTAACTTCACCCTGGGGCAAACACTCTATAACTATAACTTCGCCCAGCGCAGTAGCAGCACCGACACCAATGGAGAGCCGATACTCTCAAGCGCTGATGCGGATGAAGTGCTACAAGCCACCCAACAACATGTCGCCATCACCTTCAGTAGCAGTGAAGGACGAAAGATATTTGTTAATGGCGCATTGGTTGCCAGTGAAACCACCACCCAGGGTGACAGCCTGATTGACTGGGATGAAAACTACACCCTACTGTTTGGGGCAGAGGCTGATGGTAGCTCACCCTGGAAAGGTAAACTACGCATGGTGGCCATTCATGAACGAGCCCTCACAGCTGATCAGATACAGCAAAACATAGATGCCGGTGTCGGCGAACGCTACTTCTTGCTGTTCAGTATTTCGCATCTAATCGATACCCCTGACAGCTACATCTTGCTTGAAGTAAGCCAATTCGATAACTACAGCTACCTCTTCCATAGCCCTCGATATGTTTCACTCAACGAAACACCTGGAGATATCGATTTTACAATCAGGGGAATGCGCATTGGCATTAATAGCGAAGAGTCTGCGGTTGGTCAGGTCTACCGCAACCTCGATCGACAGGTGATCACTAGCCCGATGGATCTCTCAACATACGGAACCATTATTCCACTACAGGAAGGTTCCAACCTAGATCAGTTTTTCCTCACCTTCGAGCAATTGGGATCGCACACTAACGTCGTTCTGGAGCCAACCCCCGCACAACCGGCCATGCCAGCTGACAGTGAGCCCCAGCCACGCCTCGGCTTGCGCACATTTGCTAAAATCAATGCCAGCATGTCGATCCTGACGGATATTCCCATTACCCAGGCTGATGTACACGCCACCTATGAAATGGTTAAGCAGCAGCTCCCATCCAGTAGTCGAATTGATGGCTTCCTAGCATCACACCAGGTCGCCATATCGCAACTGGCTATTGAGTACTGTAACGCACTGATTGACGACCCCAGCTTGCGTGCCAGCTACTTTACAGGCTTTGACTTTTCAGCAGACTCGACCACTGCTTTTGATAGCGCTGAAAAACGAGACCAGCTAATTGACCCTCTCATATCGCGAATCAATGGCAGCAACCTTGCCACGCAACCTGACCCTGCCGTCATTAAACAGGAGCTCAACAACCTCATCGACCGGCTCACCAGTTGTGGGGTGAATTGCAGTAGCGACCGAACGCTTGCCGTTGCCAAAGGCAGCTGCGCCGCCCTTTTATCCAGCGCCGTGATGACCGTGCAATAAGGAACGAATATGACTAAGAAGAACAAACACCACACACTAAACCAGCCTCTTCTGCATACTCATCATCGTCGCCCTTACAGCCGACGTGATTTTTTAGCACAAGGGTTGGCACTGGGCGGAGCCATGGTAATGGCTCCCCCCCTCTTTGGATTAAACAGCGCCCAAGCGGCGCTCTCTACTGACATGGAAGCACTTAAACTTGCTTGTGGCATCAACAGCGTTGGCGCGGGGAAAATCCCCTTCATCTGCTTTGACCTTGCCGGTGGCGCCAGCATGGCCGGAACCAATGTCTTGGTTGGGCAGCAAGGGGGGCAACTCGACTTTGTTTCAACAGAGGGTTATAACCGAATGGGGCTACCTGGCGACATGGTGCCCTCACTGAATGACCCCATCTCCGGTCTCCCCTACTACGATGACTCCTTGGGGCTTGCCTTTCACAGCGACAGTGGTTTTTTACGTGGCATTCAGGAGCGCCTTGGCATTGGAACCGCCGCCAATATCAATGGCGCGGTTATCCCCGCGCGCTCTGAAAATGATACCGGAAACAACCCCCACAACCCAATGTACGGCATCGCACAAGCGGGTGCTAACGGTGAGCTATTACGTTTAATTGGCTCCGTCAGCTCCGACTCAGGGGGCAATTCGATGTCACCGGCACAGATGATTCGTACCGAGTGGCGTCCCACCAAAGTTGACCGCCCCAGTGATGTCACCGGACTGGTGGATACCGGAAAATTAGTAGGGCTACTGGATCAAGCCGATGCCGTTGCCGTGCTTGAGTCCGTACAACGGATCAGCGCCGCAAAACTTGGCAACATACAGACCGGTGTCACACAAGATGCGCTAATCAAAGATCTGCTCAGTTGTGGCTATGTTAAAACCGCTGACCTAGTCGACCGCTACGGAGACCCCAGCGCCCTTAACCCAACCCTCGACGCAGAAATTGTTGGCCCCGGCGGCATCTTCAGCCAAGCAGAATATGACAATGAGCGTGAATTCCGCAAAACTGCCTCGGTAATGAAAATGGTGATCAATGGTTATGCGGGTGCGGGCACCATTACCATGGGCGGATATGATTACCACACCGGAGAGCGTGCCACAGGTGAACTAAGAGACCTGCGTGCCGGGCGCTGCATGGGTGCCTGCCTAGAGTATGCTCATCGACTGGGACAGCCGCTGATGATGTACGTCAGCAGTGATGGCTCTGTATTCAGCAATGGCAACCTTGACGAGAGCGAAGATGGGCGTGGCAAAGGGGTCTGGACGGGTGACAACTCCTCCACAGCCGCCTCATTTTTCTTGGTATACAACCCGCTCGGACGGCCACAACTGCTCGGTGCCAACGCCGATGCGCAAGCACAAAGCCAGCAAATTGGCTACTTCCGCCGTGATGGTTCCGTAGAGACCGCTTCATCACCTGCGGCTAACAACGTAAACCTGTTGGTAGAGACCGTAATTCTCAATTACCTCGCCCTCCACGGACAGCAAGGGGAGTTTGAAACCCTCTTTCCAAACCACCGCCTTGGCAACAATACACTAAGAGACAGCTTGACCGCATTTGCCTCGATAAAATAGACACACTCGCGCCTTAAATCAAATCATGAAGTTTTATGCTCGCTCCCATGCCTCTGCATGGGAGCGAGCAGATAAAAGCATGAATCGTAGACAATAGGATTTGCAAAAATTAAAAGGGAGCTTCACTCAAAGCCTCGATATCAAGAGAGTTCGTCGGGGCAATGGCGCTACAAAACAGTTTCGGGTGTTGGTTTTCTGTGGCGTTTGCTGCAACACGTGTTGCCCAAACACTTTAGGCGAGCACGAAATTTTGGCTTCTTACATCCCAACAGTAAACGCCTGATCCAAGTGTTGCAGCTCTTATTCAAGATAGACCCG
>JALSJH010000006.1 GCA_026989455.1 Chromatiales bacterium
TTAACCGACCACGACACCACGGCGGGGTTGGATGAGGCGCGAGCAGAAGCAAAAGTGTCGGGCATTGAGCTGATTAATGGCCTCGAACTCTCTGTGAGCTGGAACAATCAGACACTGCATATTGTAGCGCTAGGCATTGACCCCGCATACCCGGCACTGCGTGATGGGTTGGCGCAGTTGCAAACGTATCGCCAGTGGCGAGGCGAAGAGATCGCCCACCGTCTGGAGAGCAAGGCCAAAATCCCCGATGTGCTGTCTGGCGTAACGGCGCTGGCCAAGGGTAAGCTGTTGAGCCGTACACATTTTGCCCGCTTTTTACTGCAGCAGGGTTATGTGAAGGGGATGCAAGAGGCTTTTACCCGCTACCTTAAAAAAGGTCGTCCGGGTTATCTCTCCAGCCAGTGGGCTGATTTTGAAGAGGGCTTAAGATGGATTGTCGATTCTGGCGGGCAAGCCGTTGTGGCTCATCCAGCACGTTACTCCATGACCGCCACCAAGCGCCGCAGGATGCTAGGTGAGTTTAAAGAGTGTGGTGGTGTTGGCATAGAGGTGGTGTGTGGTAGCCACTCTAAAGATGAGTGCTTTACCATGGCGAATCTCGCCAACCAAATGGGGTTGTTGGCATCCGTGGGTTCGGATTACCATAGCCCAGAAAATCGCTGGGTTGAGTTGGGTCGACTCGCTCCGCTGCCGGATGGTTGCACCGCGATTTGGGAAGGTTGGAGTCGATAAGAGTAGCCTCCTGGTATTATTTTCGTAACATTATTTAAGTGGCATTTTCAAATGAGTCAGTTTTTTCAAATTCATCCAGATAACCCGCAAAACCGTCTGATTAACCAGACAGTCGATATTCTTCAGCGGGGCGGGGTTATCGCTTATCCGACCGATTCGGGTTACGCGCTGGGTTGCTGCCTAGGAGATAAGGCGGCTCAGGATACCATTCGTGATATTCGTCGTGTCGACAAAGAGCATAACTTTACCATTGTCTGCCGCGATCTTACCGAAATATCAACCTACGCCAAAGTTGGCAATAGCGCATTTCGGCTTATTAAAACCTTAACCCCGGGCCCTTTTACCTTCATCTTACCCGCCACCCGAGATGTGCCGCGACGGCTGCAAAACCCCAAGCGAAAAACCATTGGTCTGCGTATTCCGGATAACCACATTGCCCAAGCAATTATTGAAAGCCTCGGTGAGCCGCTGATGAGTTCTACACTCATATTGCCCGAAGATGAACTGCCGTTAACCGATCCCTACGATATTCGACAAACCCTAGAACACCGGCTGGAGCTTGTGATTGATGGTGGCTTTTGTGGTTTCGAACCCACCACGGTGATTGGTCTTGAAGAGGAGCTACCGATACTGCTTCGCCAGGGGCAGGGTGATGTGACCGGTGTCATCGATTAGTAGAGTGATACGCTAACTATTCAGCGTGTTTAGATTTTGCTGCAAATTGAGGCATTTTCGCACGGAGAGAGGGGGCATGCAGGGAGTATGTGGCCGATTGAGTACGGAAATAACGAAGAGTTGAAGCAAAAGATGAGTGCGCTGAGTCGTTACGCAATAAGTACTAACAAGCAGGCATTTATCTAGGTATAATTCTAAGATGTTAGGACTCTCCATACCCCAAACCATAGCAATCTCCATATTGCCGCTGTTATTTGCCATCGTACTCCACGAAGTGGCCCACGGTTGGGTTGCCAAACTGCTGGGTGACCCAACGGCAAAAATGATGGGCCGATTGACCCTGAACCCCATAAAGCACATTGACCCTATCGGCACTCTCTTGGTGCCTCTGCTGCTGCTGATGTTGGGAGGGTTTATTTTTGGCTGGGCAAAGCCAGTGCCTGTCACCTGGGAAAACCTGAAAAAACCCAAGCGTGATATGGCGCTGGTTGCCGTGGCAGGGCCTGCGGCCAATCTCATAATGGCACTCTGCTGGGCGTTGGTGGCAAAAATCGGCCTTAGCCTGGGTGCCGATATGGCTTGGTTAGCCACGCCCCTTGCGCTGATGGGAATTGTCGGGGTTACTTTTAATCTGATATTGATGGTGCTCAACCTATTGCCCATCTTGCCACTCGATGGCGGACGAATTGTTGAAAGCCTTCTGCCAGGGCGGCTTTCATATACATTTGCCAAGCTTGAGCCCTATGGTTTTATGGTACTGCTGGTGTTGCTGGTGAGTGGCCTGCTCACCAGCGTACTCGGTGCGCCAGTGCAGTTTTTTGAACAGGTTATTTTCAAAGTATTTAATTTATAACTCGAGATAACAAAGGTAAAACTTGATAATGAAAAATCAGCGAGTCCTCTCTGGAATGCGACCCACTGGAAAGCTTCACCTTGGTCACTACCACGGCGTACTTAAAAACTGGCTGGCACTGCAGCATGAGTATGAGTGCTTCTTCTTTATTGCCGATTGGCATGCGCTGACTACCGAGTATGAAAACCCAGAAAACATTCAGAACAGCTGTATAGAGATGGCCATTGACTGGTTGGCGACAGGGGTAAACCCCAATGACGCCCGGATCTTTGTGCAGTCACAAGTCCCCGAACACGCCGAATTACATCTGTTGCTCTCAATGATGACCCCGCTGAGCTGGCTGGAGCGTGTGCCCACTTACAAAGACCAGCAAGAGAAACTGCGTGAAAAAGATCTGGCAACCTATGGCTTTCTGGGTTATCCGCTGTTGCAGAGTGCGGATATTCTCATCTATAAAGCAGGGCATGTGCCGGTTGGCGAAGACCAGGTGTGCCATGTGGAGTTAACGCGGGAAGTGGCACGCCGCTTTAACCACCTTTATGGCCGTGAGCCAGACTTTAAAGAGCGGGCAGAGCAAGCGGCCAGCAAAATGGGTAAAAAGGCCAGCAAGCTCTACCATAAATTACGCAAAGGCTATCAAGAGCAGGGAGATGCTGAGGCGCTGGCCACCGCACAAGCGCTGCTGGGTGAGCAACAAAATATCACCTTGGCAGACCGCGAGCGCCTGATGGGCTATCTGGAGGGCGGCGCTAAAATTATCCTACCAGAACCACAAGCGCTATTAACCGCCGCCTCAAAAATGCCTGGCTTGGATGGGCAAAAAATGTCTAAGTCGTATGGCAATACCATCTCGTTGCGTGACGATATTGATGCGATTGCTAAAAAAGTACGCACCATGCCAACCGATACCCAACGTGTGCGCCGCAATGACCCCGGTAATCCAGAAAATTGCCCAGTGTGGCAGCTGCATGAAGTCTACTCATCGGAGGAGACAAAAGCTTGGGCCGATAAAGGGTGTCGTAGCGCGGGTATTGGCTGTGTTGATTGCAAAGCACCGATTATTGAAGCGGTTCAAGCTGAACTGGCACCCATTCAAGCGCGAGCCAAGGAGTTTGAAGAGCAGCCCGACTTGGTGCGTAATATACTTGAAGAGGGTGCGGAAGCTGCACGTAGCGTTGCACGCAAAACCTTAATAGAGGTGCGCGAAGCGATGGGGCTATATCGCTAATCAGAGGTTCCGGTATGAGCAGTCTGGTTGCAACAGCACCCGCAGAGTCGTTGCTGGCGAAGGTGAATGGCGAGCCAGTAGTGAGCTTGCCGAAAGGGCTTTTTATACCGCCGGATGCACTGGAGGTTTTTTTAGAGACTTTTGAAGGGCCGCTGGATCTTCTGCTCTATCTGATTCGTAGCCACAACCTCGATATATTGAATATTCCCATTGCCGAAGTGACTCGCCAATATATGAAATATGTGGCATTAATGGAGGCGATTGACCTGACACTAGCTGCAGATTATCTGGTAATGGCGGCGATGCTGGCCGAAATAAAATCACGCATGTTGCTGCCACCGACCTCGCAAAGTGAAGCGCAGGATGAGACCGATCCACGGGCCGAACTGGTTCGGCGGTTGCAGGCATACGAACGCTATAAAAAGGCCGCTGAAGCGCTGGATCAAATTCCCCGGATGGAGCGCGATACCTTTGAGGTGAAAATTGATCCACCGCCTCTTCAGCAAGAGAGACAGCATCCACAGGTCGAGCTAGAGAGTATTCTTTTAGCTTTTCGTGAGGTAGTGCAACGCGCCGCACACACCACTCATCACACAATAGAGAGAGAAGTACTCTCGGTAGGCGAGCGCATGAAGGCTATTCTTGCGCTCGTTACTCCGCATAGCTTCACCGCTTTTAGCGAACTGTTTCAACAGGGTGAAGGGCGTGGTGGTCTTATTGTCACCTTGCTAGCGATTCTTGAGCTACACAAAGAGCAGTTGATTGAGCTGGTGCAAGTTGAGCCTTATGAAGTGATCCATGTGAAAGGGTCTGCTTGATGCCCACAGCAAAAGCATCACTCAAAAATATTATTGAAGCGATGCTGCTGGCAGCCGGTCAACCGCTGAGCATCAAGCGAATCACACGGCTCTTCTCGGATGAGTGGCAAGCCAGTGAAGCGGAAGTGCGCGAAGCCCTTGCGATACTGCAACAAGAGTATCAAGGGCGTGGCGTTGAGTTAAAAGAAGTTGCAACGGGTTACCGCTTTCAGGTCTCTCAAGAGACAGCGTCCTGGGTATCCCGGCTCTGGGAAGAGCGTCCGCCACGCTACTCCAGAGCGCTACTGGAAACCCTGGCATTAATTGCTTATCGACAACCGATTACCCGCGCTGAAATCGAAGAGATTCGCGGGGTGGCCGTTAGTAGCAGTATAATTAAAACCCTGATTGAACGAGAGTGGATTCGGGTGACGGGGCAGCGTGACGTGCCGGGAAAACCGGCGCTCTACGCAACAACGGATATTTTCCTTGATTACTTCAATCTGCAAAATGCAGATCAACTGCCATCACTGATGGCGGCTCAAAAGCTGGATACGACCAGTAATGGGCATTAACAGAGAGATAACGGCAGGTGAAACCTGCCACGGTAGACAATAATGAGTGAAAGAATACAGAAAGTGCTGGCACGGGCCGGCATCGCCTCCCGTCGAGCCATAGAGACCTTGATCAGCGACGGTAAAATCAAGGTGAATGGTCGAACCGCAGCGTTAGGTGACCGTATCGGCCCCGAAGATCGGGTTCAAGTTGATGGCCAACCCGTTGGCCAAGACAAGCTAATCCAGCAACCCTGTCAAGTGCTGCTCTACCACAAACAAGTGGGCGAGGTCTGCACCCGCCACGACCCCGAAAAACGCCCCACCATTTTCAAGAAACTGCCCAGACTGAAAAAAGGGAGCTGGATCGCTGTGGGTCGTTTAGATATCAACACCAGCGGTCTGATCATGCTCACCACTGATGGTGAGCTGGCCAATCGGCTCATGCACCCCTCATCAGAAATTGAACGCGAATATGCGGTGCGGGTATTTGGCCAGGTCACCGAAGAGATTGCGCAACGCCTGCTACAGGGCGTGATGCTGGATGATGGACTCGCCAAATTTGAAAAAATAATGGACAGTGGTGGTGAAGCCTCAAACCACTGGTACCACGTCACGCTAAAAGAGGGGCGCAACCGTGAGGTGCGTCGCCTCTGGGAGTCACAGGGCATCGCGGTAAGTCGTTTGGTGCGCGTGCGATATGGCGACATCTGGCTAGAGCGAAGCCTGCGCCCTGGTCGCTGCGAGTTACTTGATGAAAAAAAGATCAACCTTTGCCGCAAATGGGTCGGGCTGGCCCCCATAGCAGAGCAGCGGGCGATTATTCGCCGCGCCAAAGAGAGCATCGAAATCAAACGCAACCCGGTGAAATTGCGAAAAAGCAAAGCCAGATCACCCAAAAAACACACCCCTCGCGCTCGCATACGCCGCGATAGCCGCAAGAAGCGACGTTAATAGATAGTATGTGAACTTGGGGTATGAACCCCTCCCATTGAGACTTATAGGTCGTTGTTATGTCGAAAATGTATAGAAAATCCAATACCTTAATTATCACCATGCTCTTCATATTGAGCGGCTGTGGTGGTGTTTCAGCAAAGGCGGGGGCAGAGCACCCCACCGAGGTCGCGGTGAGTGTGCCAGCGGTGACTGAAGTTATTTCTCCGCCTAAGCCGGTTGCCCAAGTGGCGGCATTGGGTGGGCGAAACGATACCTTTCAGATGGAACAGCTGGGTACTGAAAAGACAACCGCCAATAATCCCCTTATCGAACGTATAGAGTTTAATCCCGAAAGTGCCGTTATGCTGGCCCAAGCAGCGACCGAGCCAGCCGGAGCGCCTGCGGGGATGGGTAGACCACCCGCCAATGCCGAGGCTTTGAAGGCCATGGTCTCAGAATATTCGGTTAACCGAACGCCCGTGGTTGCACCGGCCAATAAAGTGGGTGTAGCAAAAAAACTGCGCTTTGCGCGCATGATGCTGATGACAAAATCAGGCCGTCGCATCTCCAATAGTGACAACCAAGAGGCGAAATTAATCCTCAAAGATGTGAGCAGTAAGCTGGACAAGGTCGAGCGACTCATCGCCCGTGATCAACTTCTGGAGGCCGATGC
>JALSJH010000007.1 GCA_026989455.1 Chromatiales bacterium
TTCATACGAAAACAAGCAGTGCAAAAATGAAACCCATCAGTCGCTGGCGCGATATTGAATGGGTAAATGAGCAACGGCGCTTGAGAGAGCAGCTACGTGAAGTTTATAGTTCGTAAAGGAAACTCTGATCAAGCCATGAATGTTTTATGCTGGCTGAAATCACCCTCATCTATCCCGAAAATTGCGCCAATAAGAACAACTATTACTGCGCATTTCGGAACAAATGAGAGTAATTTCCTCTCGGCCTAAATTCATCCAGACTTAATCAGAGCTTCCTAAAGGAACGCCCCCTACCGCCCGTAATCACTGATGCGGTATTTTTTGTTTCCTAGTCAACCCAAACAGCTACGCAGTTAATGTAGACAGCTAAATTGCAGCTTACCCCTCTCTAATACACACTTACGCTTAATCAGTGATAGCCATTGCGGGGTTATTCGTCGCTTTAGTTTTTTGTGAACTCATAATATAATGCCAAAAAATTTTTGGAGAGCTCTTCAAGGAATCTCTGATTAAGTCTGGATGAATTTAGGCTGAGCATAAAACATTCATGGCTTGATCAGAGCTTCCCTAGTGCACGTTAACTGCTCTTTGTCTTGGGTGGTAGAGGTATTGTTGCGCAGAGACTTTTAGGAAATCACATTGGGAGAGAGTTATGGTTAGCCTAGAGACCCCTGTTTGCGAATTTGGTAAAGCGGCAGTTGATTTTTCACTGCCTGGTGTGGATGGTAAAAACTGGAGCCTAGCAGAGTGTGCGGGGCCAAAGGGTTTGCTGGTGATGTTTATCTGTAATCACTGCCCTTATGTAAAGTCGATTCGTGAGCGGATTGTGCGTGATACCAATGAGCTGAAGGCGCTGGGGGTGAATTCGGTAGCCATTATGTCCAATGACCCCTCTTTGAATGAAGAGGACTCTTTTGAGAATATGAAAAAAATCTCTGACGAGTTTGGTTTCAGCTTTCCCTATCTGATCGATGAGACGCAGGCTGTTGCTAGAGCGTATGGCGCTGTTTGCACCCCGGATTTCTTCGGTTATAACGGTAAACTCGAGCTGCAATACCGAGGCCGGTTGGATGCCAGCCGCAAGGAGACGGCGGAGGGTGACGTGCGTCGAGATCTGTTTTTGGGGATGAAGGAAGTGGCAGAAACAGGTCGTGGTCCCGCAGAGCAAGTGCCTAGCATGGGTTGCTCGATTAAGTGGAAAAGTGAGTAAAAAACGCCCAATTTAGATAAGCATTTTTGCTTTATGGTAATGTTAACCGTCTGATTTATTTGCCTTTCGTTGTTTCTTAGGGGCTTTGGGTCTTGCTCAAAGCCCACTTTTGTTGGAGAATCGTCTCTCAAAATTTGCTTGGGGCAGCCATTGCGGCAAAACCATACGCCCAGGTTAACCATTCATGTCAGTTATCGATGGGGAGTGGTTCTCCACTTAGCCCGTCACTATTTATGGGTTGGATGTGGTCATTGGTTACCCGTGACGACAGTCTGGTCAAATGTAGATATTTTGTAACTATTTACGATATTTTTCACTAAAACTTTTTAGGGAGGCTTTAATGCCATCACGTAGAGAATTAGCCAATGCAATCCGTGCGTTAAGTATGGACGCTGTTCAGAAAGCAAATTCGGGTCACCCGGGTGCACCGATGGGTATGGCCGATATCGCTGAAGTCTTGTGGAACAGCCACATGAAATTCAACCCGACCAACGCAAAGTGGGCAGATCGGGATCGTTTCGTGCTTTCAAACGGCCACGGCTCCATGCTGATCTACTCTCTACTTCACCTAGCAGGCTTTGAGCTGAGCATGGAAGATATTAAAAGCTTCCGCCAGCTGCATGCAAAAACCGCAGGGCATCCCGAGTATGGCTATGCCGATGGCATTGAAACCACCACCGGCCCACTGGGTCAGGGCATTACCAATGCCGTAGGCATGGCGATTGCTGAGCGCACTCTGGCGGCACAATTTAACAAGCCAGGTCATGAGATTGTTGATCACCACACCTACGCCTTTATGGGTGATGGTTGTTTGATGGAAGGCCTCTCCCACGAATCATGCGCCATGGCCGGTACTTTAGGACTGGGCAAGTTGATCGCATTTTGGGATGACAACGATATCTCTATTGATGGTCACATCGGTGATTGGATGGAGAAGGGTGTTCCGGGTCGTTTCAAGTCGTATGACTGGCATGTTATTCCAAATGTTGATGGACATGATCCACAAGCGATCAATGCCGCTATTGTTGAGGCAAAATCGGTTACAGATAAGCCAACCCTAATCTGTACTCGCACGGTTATCGGTTTTGGTTCACCGAATATGAGCGGCACTCACGACTGTCACGGCGCAGCACTGGGTCACGATGAGATTGCTCTGGTTCGTAAAGAGCTGGGCTGGACGGCTGAGCCATTTGAAATTCCATCAGATATCTACGCAGGCTGGGATCACAAAGAGCAGGGCGCAACGGATGAAGCGGCGTGGAATGAGAAGTTCGCAGCGTATAAAGCTGCATTTCCTGCTGAAGCGGCAGAATTTGTTCGTCGCATGTCAGGAGAGCTTCCCGCTAACTTTGCGGTTGAGATGGATCAATTCATTGCCAAGACACAAGATGAAATGCCTAGCATCGCTTCACGCAAAGCATCACAAAATGCAATTGAGGCCATGGGTCCGCTACTGCCAGAGATGTTTGGTGGCTCTGCCGATTTGACCGGCTCCAACCTGACTAACTGGTCGGGTACCGTCAAGGTGAATGCTGAAAATGCAGATGGTAACTACATCTCTTGGGGTGTTCGTGAGTTTGGTATGGCACACATGATGAACGGCATGGTTCTCCATGGCGGCTTCAAGGTTTATGGTGCAACCTTCTTCATGTTTATGGAGTTTATGCGTAATGCGTTGCGCATGTCGGCATTGATGAAGATTGGCACAATCTACGTCTACACCCATGACTCGATTGGTTTAGGTGAAGATGGCCCGACTCATCAGCCGGTTGAGCAGCTGGCCACTATGCGTGTTATCCCCGGCTTCCAAACATGGCGCGGTTGTGATGCGGTCGAATCTGCCGTCTCCTGGAAAGTGGCGATGATGCGTGGTGATGCACCCACAGCGCTGGTATTTTCTCGTCAAACGCTGACACCCATGCCGCGTACTGCCGAGCAGGTTGCGAACATTGAAAAGGGTGGTTATGTGCTGAAAGATTGTGCGGGTACGCCAGATATTATCTTTATCTCTACAGGTTCAGAAGTTGGCTTGACCGTTGAAGCGGCAGAAGCGATGGATGCAAATGTCCGCGTGGTTTCGATGCCGTCAACCTGTGCCTATGACGCACAAGATCAAGCCTATAAAGACTCAGTGTTGATCCCGGGTGTTAAGCGCGTTGCGATTGAAGCGGGTGTTGATCAATCTTGGTACAAATATGTTGGCCTCGAAGGTGGTGTTGTTTGCATGACAACCTTTGGTGAGTCGGCTCCTGCGGGTGAGCTGTTCAAGCAATTTGGTTTCACCGTAGAAAACATTGTTGCCACCGCAAACAAGGTTTTAGGTAAATAATTTGTAACTATTCAGGCCTGGCTCACGTCAGGTTCGGTAAATTTCAGGAGTTAGAAAATGACTATTAAAATTGGTATTAATGGTTTTGGGCGTATCGGGCGTATGGCTTTTCGTGCGGTTGCTCAAGAGTTCTCTGATATGGAAATTGTAGGTATTAATGACCTGCTAGATGCTGAATATTTAGCATACATGCTTAAGTTTGATTCAGTACATGGTCGATTTGATGGCGATGTTTCGGTTGATAACGGTGACTTGATCGTTAATGGTAAGCGCATTCGCCTGACGGCTGAGCGCAACCCCGCTGATCTGAAATGGGATGAGATTGGTGCCGATATTATTCTGGAGTGTACCGGTTTCTTCCTGACCGAAGAGAGCTGTCAGGCGCATATTGATGCGGGTGCCAAGAAGGTTGTTCAATCAGCACCTTCTAAAGACGCAACCCCAATGTTTGTCTACGGTGTAAATCACGATAAATATGCTGGCGAAGTGATCAGCTCAGCGGCTTCATGTACCACTAACTGTCTGGCTCCATTGGCGAAAGTTATCAATGATAACTTTGGCATCAAGCGTGGTTTAATGACAACTGTACACGCAGCAACCGCGACTCAGAAGACGGTTGATGGTCCTTCAATGAAAGATTGGCGCGGTGGCCGTGGTATTCTGGAGAATATCATTCCTTCATCAACCGGTGCGGCTAAAGCAGTGGGTGTTGTTCTGCCTGAGCTGAATGGTAAGCTGACCGGTATGGCTTTCCGCGTGCCGACTTCCGATGTTTCAGTTGTAGATTTGACAGTAGAGCTGGACAAAAGCGCCTCCTACGATGAGATTTGCGCTGTCGTTAAAGCTGCTTCTGAAGCGCCAGGCATTGGTGAGACACTGGCTTACACCGATGAAAAAGTAGTCTCTACTGACTTCCGTGGCATCGGTTACTCATCCATCTTTGATTCAGGCGCGGGTATTGCGCTGGATGGTACGTTTGTTAAGCTGGTTGCTTGGTATGACAATGAGTATGGCTACACCTGTAACATGATGCGTTTTGTACGTCACGTTGCGGCTAACTAAGATCCCTTAGTTGTTTTGGGCCGGGCATGAATTTTCATGCTCGGCTGCCACATCAATCAAGAGAAATTTGTTGAGGTGTTAAACATCAGCAAATTTCTTTTAAATAAAATAATCGTAGAGGGATGCCCATGTCCGTAATTAAAATGACCGATCTTGACTTGTCTGGTAAGCGCGTATTGATTCGCCAGGATCTGAATGTGCCGGTTAAAGATGGCAAGGTAACATCCGATGCGCGTATTCGCGCTTCGCTACCTACCGTACAAAAGGCGCTGGAAGCAGGTGCTGCGGTTATGATCATGTCTCACCTGGGTCGTCCAACAGAGGGCGAATACAGTGAAGAGTTCTCTCTAGCGCCCGTCGCTGCGCACATGGCGGATCTGTTGGGTAAAGAGGTTAAGGTCATTAAGGATTATCTGGCGGGCGTTGAAGTGGCTGCTGGAGAAGTGGCCATTCTGGAAAATGTTCGCTTCAATAGCGGTGAAAAAAGCAACCAAGACGCATTGGCCAAGCAGTATGCAGCGCTCTGTGATGTGTTTGTAATGGATGCTTTTGGTACCGCTCATCGTGCACAAGGCTCTACTCACGGTGTTGCCAAATTTGCGCCAGTCGCGTGTGCTGGCCCGCTGTTGGCGGGTGAGCTGGAAGCCTTGGGCAAGGCGTTGGATAATCCAGCGCGCCCCATGGTTGCCATTGTGGGCGGCTCTAAGGTTTCGACTAAATTGACCGTGCTTGACTCCCTCTCAAAGGTGGTTGATCAACTGATCGTCGGTGGTGGCATTGCCAATACTTTTATTGCAGCGGCAGGCCACAACGTGGGCAAATCTCTGTATGAGGCGGATCTGATCGGTACCTGTGAAAAATTGACCGCAGATGCCAAGTCACGCGGTGGTGATATTCCTGTTCCTAGCGACGTGGTTTGCGCCAAGAAATTTGCTGAAGATGCAGAGGCAACATTGAAGCCGGCCACTGAGGTTCTCGATGACGATATGATTTTTGATATTGGTCCTGAGAGCGCGGCCGCTTTAGCTGAGGTGATTAAGTCGGCGGGAACAATCGTCTGGAATGGCCCGGTCGGCGTGTTTGAGTTTGATCAGTTCGGTGAGGGCACTAAAGCGATTGCCATGGCGATTGCAGAATCACCCGCATTTTCAATTGCCGGGGGTGGCGACACACTGGCGGCGGTTGATAAGTATGATATCGCTGATAAGATATCTTATATCTCTACCGGTGGTGGTGCATTTTTGGAGTTCCTTGAAGGCAAAGAACTGCCTGCGGTGGCTATTCTGGAAGCGCGTGCAAACGGCTAATAAAAATATCCCCTCTTGCCTCACTCAAATAGGCAAGGGGCTTGAATGTTATAATCGATAGACTCTTGGAGCTCTACTCTTGTTAAGAAGAACAAAGATCGTTGCGACACTTGGCCCTGCCACTGATGACCCCAAGATGATTGATAAAATCATCGAAGCGGGTGTCGATGTGGTGCGCCTGAACTTTTCACATGGCACCGCTGCCGAACATCAGGAGCGCGCTGAGCGTGTCCGTAATCGGGCCCGTGCGCATGGTCGTCAGGTGGGTGTGCTTGCAGATTTGCAAGGCCCCAAAATTCGTATTGAACGCTTTCGTGATGGAAAAATCTTCCTGAATGAAGGCGATACCTTCATTTTAGACGGTGCCTTGGGTAGTGACGATGGCGATCAGGAGCGTGTAGGCATTGCTTACAAGGACTTGGTTAACGACGTAAAACGAGGTGATACCCTACTGCTTGATGATGGTCGCCTGGTTTTCTGGGTTGATGAAGTCAAAGGGGGTGCCGTTAAGTGCCAAGTGAAAATGGGGGGTTATCTCTCTGACCGTAAAGGTATCAACTTGCAGGGTGGCGGCCTCTCTGCATCTGCCTTGACTGAAAAAGATATGGAAGATATCAAGACCGCAGCGTTGATTAAAGCGGACTATCTTGCCGTCTCATTTCCGCGTTGTGCAGAGGATATGATTAACGCTCGCAAGCTGTTTACCGAAGCGGGTGGGCACGGTGCGCTGGTTGCTAAAATAGAGCGCGCTGAAGCGATTCTTCCCGGTGTGATCGAGGGCATTATTGAAGCCTCTGACGTGATCATGGTTGCCCGGGGTGATCTAGGTGTCGAGATTGGCGATGCGGCACTGCCACCGGTGCAGAAAGCGTTAATCAAAAAATCGCGGGCGATGAATAAGGTTGTGATTACGGCTACCCAGATGATGGAGTCGATGATTGAAAATCACATTCCAACACGTGCCGAAGTCTTTGATGTTGCTAATGCGGTTTTTGATGGAACGGACGCGGTCATGCTCTCTGCTGAAACAGCCGCTGGAAAATTCCCCCACCTTGCGATTGCAGCGATGGACCGTATCTGCCGCGAGGCCGAGAAGCAGACTTCAGTTAAAGAGTCTGATCACCGCATCAATACCAAGTTTGAGCGCATTGATGAGGCGATTGCGCTTTCGACCATGTATGCCGCCAACCACTTAGGTGTAAAGGCCATTGCAGCACTGACCGAATCGGGTTCCACACCACTGTGGATGTCACGCATTAGCTCGGGCATACCCATCTATGCTATGACATCCAAAGTAGAAACACGCCGCAAAGTGACCCTCTATCGCGGTGTCTATCCGGTCAGCTTTGAAACCGAAAAACGAGACCATGCAGCGGTTAACCTAGATGCCGTTGAAGAGCTACGCCGTCGTGGCGCGGTTCGTAACGGTGATCTTGTGATACTGACCAAGGGTGACATGATGGGCGTTTTGGGTGGAACCAATGCCATGAAAATTGTCAAAGTTGGCGAGATGGTAGACCCCGAATAAATAGACTTTGGTGTGAGTGTCTACTCACACCCATGAACAATATTAATTAATTGAGGAGATAATAATGGCTCTTATTACAATGCGCCAGCTGCTGGATCATGCGGCCGAGAATGATTACGGTCTGCCCGCGTTTAACGTCAACAATATGGAGCAGGTGCACGCCATCATGCAGGCAGCGGATGCGGTTAATGCTCCGGTTATTATGCAGGGATCAGCTGGCGCACGCTCCTACGCGGGTGAAGCTTTTCTGCGTCACTTGATCACTGCAGCGGTTGAGATGTATCCACACATTCCAGTCTGTATGCATCAGGATCATGGTGCGTCACCGGATGTCTGCTTCCGCTCTATCCAGTCGGGCTTCACCTCAGTCATGATGGATGGCTCACTGGAGGCTGATGGCAAAACTCCTTCATCTTTTGAATACAACGTTGCAGTGACAAAGCAGGTCGCTGAACTGGCACATGCCTGTGGTGTTTCAGTTGAAGGTGAGCTGGGTTGCTTGGGTTCACTGGAAACCGGTGAGATGGGCGAAGAGGATGGGCATGGAGCAGAAGGCAAGCTTGATCTGGATATGCTGCTGACCGATCCTCAAGAGGCGAAAGATTTTGTTGAGCAAACCGGTTGTGATGCCTTGGCAATCGCCATTGGTACCTCACACGGTGCCTATAAATTCTCAAGCAAGCCTACCGGTGATGTTTTGCGAATTGACCGTATTGCAGAGATTCATGCGGTTATTCCTAACACCCACTTGGTTATGCACGGCTCCTCTTCTGTGCCTCAGGAGTGGTTGGAAATCATTAATCAGTACGGTGGTGAGATGCCACAAACTTATGGTGTGCCGGTTGAAGAGATTATTGAAGGGATCAAGACAGGTGTCCGCAAAGTTAATATCGACACTGATTTGCGTATGGCTTCTACGGGTGCGATCCGTCGCCATCTGGAAGAGAACAAGTCTAACTTTGATCCACGCAAAGCGTTCAAAGCGTCGACTGAAGCGATGTCTCAAATCTGTAAAGATCGTTATGAGTCATTTGGTGCTGCAGGTCATGCTGCAAAGATTACCGCCAAGTCTCTCGAGACCATGATTGACTTCTACACCAAGTAGAAAATAGTTAATCGGTGATCTGAAAAGGGACGCATTTGCGTCCCTTTTTTTATGCGTGCAGGGTTACTTTGTGACTGTTTTACTGCTCTCTTAGCTTGCTACGAATGCCCATCAAAACATGGCCATAGGTGTTGTCACCCCGTAGGTCGCGGCCACAGCCCCAATAGTAGTCGTACTGGCTGTTCTCAATAAGTTTGATGTCTCTGGTTGAGAGAAGCTTGTCTGCGGCGGGTGGGTGGGTTTTAAACATAATATAGAGGCCGCGAGTCATGATTAATTTTCTTATTTTTTTCCAATCTTGACGCGCATATTGACTGTTTTTACGGGCGATTTTATAGGCGAGGTGGGCGGTGTCGGCGTTAATTATCTGATCACGCAGCGTTTTATCTTCAAATTTGCTGCCCTGGTAGTAGTGTTCAGCACTCGGCCAGTGCTCTCCATCTAATTCAAACGCATTAAGAGCGTAACTTGCCAGCGGGCTGTCGGTATCGCTACGAGAGAGGTAGATGACCTCATCAGTATTGGCGTTGAACATGGTAAAGCCCCTGAATAATCGATTTGAATAGAGAGATTATGAGTGTAATCTCATCTGCTCAATAAGCGCTGTGGTTTCGGGGTGTATGCCACGCCATAGCATGAATGACTCGGCTGCTTGCTCTACCAACATGCCTAATCCATCCACCCTTTTCTGGCAGTTATGGCGTTCAGCCCAACGAAGAAATGGCGTAGGTTCGGCACCATACATCATGTCGTAACAAGCGCTCTCAGCGGCGAGCAGATCATCCGGCAATGGTGGCAGTTCGCCTTGAAGGCTGGCGGAGGTGGCATTGATAACCAGCTCAAATTGTCTGCCCGATAACTCCTGATAGGAGGCGGCTTCTACTGCACCATATGGGTTGAAGAGTTCCGCGAGTGTGATTGCGCGCTCCACGGTGCGATTTGCAATCACCAGTTTTTCAGGCTTTGCTTCTAATAGGGGCAGCATAACGCCCCGTGCGGCACCGCCAGCACCTAATACCAGAATGCGTTTATCTTTCAGCTCAATTTTATGGTTTTGTTGTATATCCCGCAATAGGCCCACACCGTCGGTGTTATCACCAATAATGAGATTGTTATCACTAAAAATCAGTGTATTCACCGCGCCTGCCAGCTGTGCACGTTCGCTCATCTCATCGGCTAATCGCCACGCCTCTTGTTTAAAGGGCACGGTGACATTAACGCCCTTGCCACCATTTGCCTGAAAATTGCCAACCGCTTGCGGAAACCCGCCAAGGTCGACTAGCAGAGCGTTGTACTGCATGCGCTGGCGTGTCTGCTTGGCAAAGGCGGCATGAATCTGTGGAGATTTGCTGTGGGCAATCGGGTTGCCCATCACGCCATATTCATCCGGTGCTTTATCAAAATCAAAGGGGTCGCTCATGATTTTTGCTGCGGTTCGTTGAGCCACTGCGCAACCTGTTTTGCGAAGTAGCTGAGAATGCCATCAGCCCCCGCACGTTTGAAGCAGAGCAGTGATTCCATAATGACGGCGCGTTCATCTAGCCAACCATTTTGGCTGGCGGCCATAATCATTGCGTATTCGCCACTCACTTGATAGGCATAAGTGGGAACACCAAACTGATCTTTTACGCGGCGAACAATATCGAGATAAGGCATGCCGGGCTTAACCATCACCATGTCGGCTCCCTCCTCAATATCCATAGCCACTTCCCAAAGTGCTTCATCGCTGTTAGCGGGGTCCATTTGGTAGGTAAATTTGTTGCCACTTCCCAAGTTGGCAGATGATCCCACCGCATCACGGAATGGACCATAGAAGCTGGAGGCATATTTAGCGGAGTAGCCCATTATGCGGGTATGGATATAGTTGTAAGACTCCAATGCTTCACGAATAGCACCGATACGGCCATCCATCATATCGGAGGGGGCGACCACGTCAGCGCCAGCTTTTGCATGGGAGAGCGCTTGTTTGACCAGCACCTCAACGGTTTCATCATTGAGGACATAGCCGCTCTCATCAATCAAACCATCCTGCCCGTGTGTGGTAAAAGGGTCTAACGCCACATCGGTCATGACCCCCAGCTCAGGGAAGCTCTTTTTTAGCGCCCGCACCGCACGTTGTGCCAAGCCATCTGAGTTGTATGCTTCGCGAGCATCTTCAGTTTTTATAGCGGTGGGGGTGACAGGGAACAGCGCCACCATGGGAATACCCAAGGCTACCAGCTGTTCCGCCTCTTTTAGTAACAGATCGATACTGATCCGCTCAACGCCAGGCATTGATGGGATCGCTTCGCGCTGATTCTCACCCTCAAGAATAAACATGGGATAGATGAGATCATCCGTGGTGAGGTGGGATTCACGCATCAATCGACGTGAAAAGCTGTCACGGCGCATGCGACGCATACGCACCCCTGGAAATTGCCCTAATCCGGTCTGTTTTCGCACAATAGCCGCCTTATATATAATTGGTTACAACAAAATCACTCTAGGAGGTTGATTTTATTTGCTTAGTAGGTCGATTGCACTGCAAACACGCTTGAAAATATCTTCAATATCGCCGGTGCCCTTGATCTTGCGCAAAATAGACTGCTCGCTGTAATAGTCGATCAGTGGACAGGTCTGCTCTTGGTAAACTTTCAGGCGACTGCCGATGGTCTCCTCATTGTCATCGGAGCGGTGCTGTAGCGTACCATCACACTTATCGCACGCTCCCTCTTTGCTCGGCGGAGAGGAGTAGATGTTATAGACCTGGCCACATGAATCACAGGTTCGTCGCCCGGTAATGCGCTTAAGTAGCACGTCAAAATCGACATCAATCAACACCGCACCATCCAGAGGCTTCTTTAGCTTGCTCAGTAGCTTGTCCAGTGCTTTAGCCTGGGGAATATTGCGGGGAAAGCCATCAAGAATATAACCGTTTTTTGTATCATCTTGAGCCAACCGCTCCTCGATCATTCCCAGTACCAGCTCATCGGTTACCAACTCTCCTTCATCCATGAACTTTTTGGCTTTTTTGCCGAGATCACTGCCAGAGGCAACCGCAGCCCGCAACAGATCGCCAGTGGAGATTTGTGGAACATGATACTTCTCGATTAGCTTTTGGGCTTGAGTACCTTTACCTGATCCAGGTGCACCTAGCAGTACGATTCTCATAATTAAGCTGCCTCCTTAGGCAATGTTGCAGAGAGCATTGCTCTCGTTCATGTTAATTGGCGGGTTAAGGGTGCCTTAAGGCGGCTCTGATTAAGCTGTGGTTGTTTTAGGTTGGCCGAAGTTCAACCAGATTTATTCAGCGCCTTGTTATCAAGCTAGGCGATCCGCCACGGATACCCGCTGATTATGTCAACTAGCACTGGTGAATTACAAGTTTTGTGAGGAAATAACGGAAATAGAAGCAACTTAGATGAGCTTTCAGTGTGATGGGTGCGTTAGCACAGCACCGGTATTGATAATTACCTATATTTTGTAGGTTACTGTCTAAAGCTTTTTGATGTGATGTCGAAACCGGGGGATCATCGAAGTACCTCCCTTCTAAGAGTACCCTTCCGGGCAGTCTTGGTTTTTTCGTGATGATGAACTCCCCATAGCTTCCTGTTATAGTCTTCGCCATATTTAATGATTGGATATTGGTAGATTGATGAACCAAGCAGTAGAAAATGACCCGAGCGATCGCATCGCGCAAGATGGCCTGGTGGTTACGCTCGAGCTTAATGGCCACAAGGTAACCCTGCTGGGAACAGCTCACGTCTCTAAAGCAAGCGCCGAACAAGTCGAAAAGATGCTGGCTACCGGTGACTACGATGCGGTGGCTGTTGAGCTTTGCCCCAGTCGCCACCAGGCGATATCAAACCCTGATAGTTTGGCGAAAATGGACCTATTTCAGGTGATCAAAGAGGGCAAGGCGACCATGGTGGCCGCTTCATTGGCACTGGGTGCTTACCAGCAACGCCTGGCTGATCAGTTTGGAATCGAACCGGGTGCTGAGATGCGTATGGCGGTGAACAGGGCGGGAGAGTCCCATCTTCCGGTGCTGTTGATTGATCGTGAAATCGGTGTCACTTTAAAACGGGTATATAGCAACATTCCATGGTGGAAACGGATGAATCTGATCAGTGGCCTGATCGGTAGTGTGGTTACCAAGGAGAAGGTGACCGAAGAGGAGGTTGAGCGGCTCAAAGAGGGCGATATGCTGGAGTCCAGCTTTAGTCAATTTGCCGAGCAGTCCCGAGAGATGTTTATCCCGTTAATTGATGAGCGTGATCGCTATATGGCGGCGCGCATCCGTCAAGAGATGGAAGCCGGGGAGCATAAGCACCTGTTAGCCGTGTTAGGTGCGGGTCACCTGAAAGGGATCGAAAACTATCTTGGCCAGCTAGAGCGAAACCCCACAGTTGAGATTGAGCAGCTAGAGAAACTACCCACACCCAGCAAATGGCCAAAGCTTATCCCCTGGCTGATCGTAGCGCTAGTACTGACAGGTTTTGCCATCGGCTTTAGCCGTAATAGCGAGTTAGGTTGGCAACTGGTCATGGATTGGGTATTGATTAACGGCGGCCTTTCGGCGCTAGGTGCGCTGATTGCCGGGGCGCACCCACTGACCGTGCTCACCGCTTTTGTGGCCGCACCACTCACCTCGCTAAACCCAACCATTGGCGCAGGTATGGTAACTGCCGCAGTAGAGACATGGATCCGTAAACCGACAGTTGCCGATTTTAGCGCTATTCGTCGCGATACTGTCCACTTAAAAGGGTGGTGGAAAAATCGGGTAACACGGATTCTACTGGTATTTCTGCTGAGTACGCTCGGCTCAGCGATTGGCACCTATGTGGCAGGCTTTCGCATCCTAGAGCGACTCGCAGGTTAAGGCTATAAGCAAGGATGGAAGGTATGACGGCTGATGAAATTACCGAAAAACTGATTGCGTTCCGTAAACGGCAGGTGGCGCTCTCCAAGCATTGGGAGCAGGTCGGAAACAAGGATATGCTCCAGTTCATTAGTGAAATTCTTCCCGCCAGCCTACAGGTTGAGCGTTGCGGGGTGTTCCTAGTAAATCCGGATAACAAAAAAGTCTGGATGGTAAGTGGCACTCATCTTGAAGAGCGCGCACTGTTTGCCTCACTGGATGGCTCCATTGTAGGGCGTGTTATCAAAAGTGGAGAGTCGTCTGAGGTAAGAGACCTTGAGGGGCAGGTGGGTGAGCATAATGTCGCGGGCATGAAAACCGGATTTATCACCAGCAATATACTCTGTGTGCCAGTGTTTGATCAGGAGCAGAAAAGAGTGATTGGCGCGATTCAATTGCTGAATAAGTACAAAGGTGCCTACACAGAAAAAGATTACACCACGTTGAATAGATTGGCCGACCTGATAAGAGAGAACTTAGAAGAGATCTACGAGCGACAGAAGCTGGTAACCGTTTTGGCGGATGTTGAATCACATATCCGCCGCTTAGAGACACTGATGATCAAAGCTCGCCTACAAGAGAAACGGTAAGCGAACGCCTTATAGCGGGTTCACCTCAAGGTGTTTATTGATTGATCAATCTGCCGTATAATCCGCGCACAAATCACAGTTTTAAATATCGTCAATCTGGCTCTCGGCCCAGCTAATAAGGAATGTAGAATGAACATCAACAATCTCTCCGCAGGTAAAGACGTACCCAATGACATCAATGTTATTATCGAAATACCCGCCAACGCAGACCCGATCAAATATGAAATAGATAAAGACTCCGGCGCGGTACTGGTTGACCGCTTCATGGCCACCTGCATGTTCTACCCTGTCAACTACGGCTTCATGCCGCACACCCTAGCAGGCGACGGCGATCCGGTTGACGTATTAGTGATGGCACCGCACTCACTGGCGATCGGTTCTGTTATTCGTGTACGCCCAGTGGGTGTTCTGAAAATGGAAGATGATGGTGGTGTTGATGCAAAAGTACTAGCGGTACCTGTCTCCAAGCTAACACCTCTGTATAACGATATTAATGATATTGATGATGTGGATCAGTTATTGAAAGACCAGATCGTACACTTCTTCGAGCACTACAAGGCGCTGGAAAAAGGCAAATGGGTCAATATTCAGGGGTGGGAAGATGTTGCTGCCGCTCGTGAAGAGATTCTGGCAGGCATCGAAGGTGAAAAGAACGCTAAATAAGCATTTTTCACCTTGTGACACTAAAAACGGCGCATAACCCTTGAGAGGGGTGCGCCGTTTTTTCACATTTCAGCGGGGTCAGAGTAAAACAGGAGCTGGTGTTGGCTCCTGTTTTACTCTGACCCCCAAGATGTGGGAATCAGTGAGGGAGCAACGACAATGCACTGATGCCCCTGTGAAGTTATAGAGCGATAGAGTTTTTTTGCCCCCATGCTCCCGCGCAGTGATGGTGGCTGGCCATTGCGTTATGACGCGGGTGCTAAGAACAATGCCAATTAGTATCACATATGCTGTTTTGTCAGGGTTGGTATTGTTCTCATCGCCATTGTGGCTGCATTGCTCTATAAACAAATACCCAGATACTCCGGCGATAGTCGGTATCGGCTTAATTATTTCGGGTGTAGCGGTTATTCATGTTTTTTCAAAAACGGTTAGCCATTAACCCGGGCACCCCTCATATTTCCCGCCCCAGTAGCATTATTTTAATAGCAAAAGAGCGATTGATGTCACTCTTCCATTAAAATTCTTGGCAAATATCCAAGATAGCTTTACAGTGAATCAACATTTTTTCACAAATCGCCGCGCAAGTGTGCTCGGGTGCCCGTGTTATTATCGACCGCCAGGGTGCACTATGACAGCGCCAGGTACGCACCATTATGATGCGAGATAGGTTGAGCCAGCGTGATTTTGATGAAAGAGATTGATATTTAAGGCTAATTTTTTTGGCGCACATCCTGCTTCAAAAAGATTTATACTCAAGGAAGCACTCTGAATAACTCGGGTTGGATTTAAGCTAAGCTGAGATTAATCATGGCTTATTCAGAGCTTCCTCAATAATTACACTTGAAAATTTAACAACCCTTCTGGAGGAACAGAATGTCTGCAAGTATCGTCCTAGATATGATCAAGGAAAACGATGTTAAATACGTTGATTTCCGCTTCACTGACACCCGCGGCAAGGAGCAACATGTTACCTTCCCTGCCAGCACTATCGATGAAGAGTCTCTGCTGGCTGGCAACATGTTTGATGGCTCGTCTATCGCAGGCTGGAAAGGCATCAATGAATCTGACATGATTTTAATGCCTGACTGCTCAACCGCAGTAATGGACCCCTTCTTTGAAGAGTCAACCCTGATCCTTCGTTGTGACATCGTTGAGCCCACTACCATGCAAGGCTACGAGCGTGACCCACGCTCAGTCGCCAAGCGTGCAGAAGCCTACCTGAAGTCCACCGGCATCGCCGATGCGGCATACTTTGGCCCTGAGCCAGAGTTTTTCATTCTTGACGATGTACGCTGGGGTTCCAGCATGAGCGGCAGCTTTGTAAAGATTGACTCCGAGGAGGCCGAGTGGAACTCTGAAAAGGTATTTGAAGATGGCAACATCGGCCATCGCCCCAGTGTGAAAGGCGGTTATTTCCCAGTACCCCCGGTTGATGCACTGCACGACATTCGTGCCGCCATGTGTGAAACCATGGGGCAGATGGGTCTGGAAATTGAAGTACACCACCACGAAGTTGCTACGGCTGGCCAGTGTGAAATCGGTGTTGCATTCAATACGCTGGTTAACAAGGCGGATGAAGTTCAAATCCACAAATACGCTATTCACAACATCGCTCACATCTATGGCAAAACGGCGACCTTCATGCCCAAGCCAATTGTAGGTGACAATGGCTCAGGTATGCACGTTCACATGTCTCTGGCAAAAGATGGTCAAAACATATTTGCCGGTGACGGCTATGGTGGCCTCTCAGAGACAGCACTTTTCTACATCGGTGGCATCATCAAACATGCCCGTGCACTGAACGCACTGACCAACGCCTCTACCAACTCATACAAGCGTCTGGTACCTGGTTTTGAAGCGCCGGTTATGTTGGCATACTCTGCGCGTAACCGCTCAGCCTCTATCCGCATCCCTTACGTCACCAATCCAAAAGGTCGCCGTGTTGAGCTGCGCTTCCCTGATTGTACTGCCAACCCATACTTAGCCTTCGCAGCAATGATGATGGCGGGTCTTGACGGCATTCAGAACAAGATCCACCCAGGTGAAGCGATGGATAAAGATCTCTATGACCTGCCACCCGAAGAGGAAGCAGAGATCCCAACCGTAGCCCACTCACTGGATCAAGCGCTCGAGGCGCTGGACAGTGACCGTGCCTTCTTGACCGCAGGTGGTGTTTTCACCGACGACATGATTGATGCCTACATCAAGTTGAAGATGGAAGAGGTGACTCAACTGCGTATGACTACACACCCCGTTGAGTTTGAGTTGTACTACAGCTGCTAAGTTGTATGAACAGATGGCCTCGCGCCATCTGTTTCAGTATGAGCAAGCCATAGAAAGCCCCCTTTATTGGGGGCTTTCTATTTTTAGGCGTTGTGTTACAAAAGCGGATTCGCTATGCTCGATTAATGCGCACAATACTCATTTTCACTCTACTCATACTCGCCTCTCCCTGCAGTGCGGAGATATACAAGTCCGTTGATGATGAGGGTAATGTTACTTACGGCGACCGGCCCACACCCAACCGGGATAACCAGATTGTAAAGCCGCCCCCCATCAGCACCTACTCCAGCACCTACCGTCCGCCGGAGAAAAAGACGACCTCTAATCAACCCCGTGACACCAAACAAACAAAAGTCACTAACTATACTCAATTGGTTATTACACAACCACAAGATGATACGGCTATCCGCAGCAACAGTGGCCAGGTAACCATTATCACCAAAACGACTCCACCACTGGATATCCAGTCCGGGCACAAAATAGAGGTCACTCTCGACGGTGAAAAAGCGGCAACCAGCGACAACGGCATGGTCATACTTGAGAGTCTCAGCCGAGGCACCCACTCCTTAAGTGTCGCCATCATTGATAAAAATGGAAAAGTACTCGCCACCAGTGCCAATCAGACCTTCCATCTACTGCGCAGCTCTGCTCGGTAAGGAGTCTCTGATCAGAGTTTCCGTAAGTAAGGCACCGCACCACAACAGTGCATTAAGCAACTTGATGCGCTATCCTTAGCGAGCGTTATGGCACCACTGCAATCGCAGCACCCCCGCCACAACGAATTAACCCTTTGATTTAAAAGAATATACCGTTACTTTTAAAATAATAACCAGCGTTTGGTTTGGATATTGCTGTAAGTCATATTATGAATGCGCCACCCACACCCAATACTGAGCAACCGCCGCTGCTGATTCTGGAAAACCTCTCAGCTGCGGTGCTGCTGCTCAATGAAAAATATGAGCTGCTTTATATGAATCCAGCTTGTGAAGAGCTGCTTGCCCTGAGTGCCAGTAGGCACCATGGGGAGTGCCTGAGTCACTTTTTGCCCAATGCAAAACATCTGATTGAACTGACCCAGAACACGCTGTTCAGTGGTCGCTCCTGCACAGAGCGTGAGATGCCGCTCACTACGGCTGATTTGAACAATATTACCGTCGATTGCACGCTGACACTTTTTAGTGACCCCGAAGCTAATCAGTTAATTATTATTGAGATGCTGCCCATGGATCGCCACTTGCGCATTGCACGGGATGAGCAGCTCAGCACCCAATTTCAAGCCACCCGTGAGCTGCTGCGCGGCCTTGCCCACGAGATAAAGAATCCACTGGGTGGTTTAAGGGGGGCGGCACAGCTGCTTGAGCGCGAGCTGGCAAGTGACGAGTTAAAAGAGTATACCCAAGTTATCATTGATGAGGCGGACAGGCTGCGCAACCTAGTTGACCGGATGCTCATCTCCAACCATCCACCCCGAATGGAGAGGGTCAATATCCATCAACTGATCGAGCGTGTTTGCAGCTTGGTCACTATTGAGGCAGATGGTATCAATATTATCCGCGACTATGACCCTAGCCTGCCCGAATTTTCAGCCGATGGTGACCGGCTGATTCAAGCGATATTGAATATTACGCGCAATGCCGCGCAAGCACTGAATGGCCAAGGCAATATCACCCTGCGCACTCGCCCTCTCCGACAATTCACCATCAATCAACAGCGCCACAAACTGGTTATCTGCCTGCAAATTATCGATGACGGCCCCGGCATCCCCCCCGAGATGCAAGAGGCGATCTTCTACCCCATGGTCAGTGGCCGCCCAGAAGGAACTGGGCTTGGCCTGACCCTAGCGCAAACCATGGCAAACCAGCACCACGGCCTGATCGAGTGCAGCAGCACACCAGGCAACACCGTATTCACGCTATTACTGCCGCTCAAAAGAGAAAATAAGGAGCACCCATGACAGAGGGCCATATTTGGATTGTTGATGATGACCGATCAATACGCTGGGTTCTTGAAAAATCCCTGAAACAGGCGGGCCATCACACCACCAGCTTCGAAGAGGCCACCGGTGTCATGGAGAGCCTTGAACAGAGCCAACCTGACGTGCTGATTACCGATATTCGGATGCCGGGCATGGATGGCTTGAGTCTGCTGGACAAGATTAATAGCCGCTATCCTGAGCTACCGGTGATTGTCATCACCGCCCATTCCGATCTCGACAGCGCCGTATCTGCCTACAAAGGAGGAGCTTTCGAATACCTGCCCAAACCCTTTGATATAGACGAGGCGACCGAGCTGGTTGAGCGCGCCCTGCGCCACCGTCGCCCACACACGCCGGCAAGCACCAAAGCAGCAGGCGAAACCCCCGAAATTATCGGTGAAGCGCCCTCCATGCAGGAGGTTTTTCGTGCCATTGGCCGTCTCTCAAACTCTAAAATGACCGTAATGATTAACGGTGAGTCGGGTACGGGGAAGGAGCTGGTCGCCCAGGCACTGCACCGACACAGCCCACGCACAAACAAGCCATTCATCGCGCTCAATACCGCCGCAATACCCAAAGATTTACTGGAATCGGAGCTGTTTGGCCACGAGCGCGGGGCATTCACCGGTGCACAAAGCCAACGTAAGGGGCGCTTTGAGCAGGCGGATGGCGGCACTCTCTTTCTCGATGAGATTGGCGATATGCCAGCAGAGCTGCAAACACGCCTGCTAAGGGTGCTTGCGGATGGCGAGTTTTATCGCGTAGGTGGCCATACCCCCATCAAGGTTGATGTGCGCATTATTGCAGCAACCCATCAACACCTTGAAAACCATGTGACAAAAGGGCTATTTCGTGAAGACCTCTTTCACCGCCTGAATGTTATTCGCATTCATATTCCATCGCTACGCGACCGCCGCGAAGATATTCCGTTGCTGGCGCAACACTTTCTGCAAAGTGCCGCCAATGAGCTGGAAGTTGAACCTAAAATACTCGATAAAGCAGCCGCCAGCTTTATTACCCGACTCGACTGGCCGGGAAATGTACGACAAATAGAGAACACCTGCCGCTGGCTAACGGTCATGTCCCCTGGGCAGGTCATCAGCGTCGACGACTTACCGCCCGAACTGCGTGAAGAGAGCCTCTCAAAAAACAGTCATAATGAGGATTGGGAAAACGTACTGCGTCGTTGGGCCACCCATCAACTGCAAGAAGGAAACAATGCACTGCTGGATGATGCAACTCCCCGTTTCGAAAGGATAATGATCGAAACAGCGCTGACACACAGCGGTGGACACCGACAAGATGCCGCTAAATTACTCGGCTGGGGCCGCAACACCCTCACCCGAAAGATCAAAGAGTTGGGGTTGGAGACAGCCTGATTTTAACCTACCCCCCCTTGTGCGTTATACGCTATTGCCAAACGATGATAATCTGCTATATTAGAATATGATTATATTATAATATTCAGGAGGTGGACTCATGATTACTCGCATCACTCGCACCATGGCGGGCACATTTATTTTATTATCCCTACTGCTCGGAGCCGAAAGCAGTCCGCTTTTTCAGAGCCAGAACTGGTTATGGCTCACGCTGTTTGTCGGTGTTAACTTATTCCAAAGCGGCCTTACTCACTGGTGCCTGATGGATAAAATATTAGCCAAGCTGGGGTTTGCTAAGCCATAAATTAAAGATGCCGTGCCGGTTTAAGCTGGCTCAGCATCTTTTCTGTTTATTCGATCACTAAGCCATCAACCACTTCTAGACTGCTCCCGCCACTGCTAATAAAGCTGCTGATTTGCCCCTGCATCTCGGCATAGACTTGTGCGGAGAGTAGCTCTTCATTACCGAGGGCATCATTAGGGGTTAGCAGCGAGCTGTGGTGGCCGGCATTAAAACGGGTTATGGTTTGCAAACTGGCGGCATTCGTTGAGGATGTGGTGACCGTAAGCCCCATGGCACGCCACAGTGGGTCGGTGCCTGCTGTGGGTGAGGGTACGGTGCCCGCCACATTCAGAACATCATTGGGAATCACCTGATCCGCTGGTGAGCTGTTACCACCCACCACTTCAATCATATGAATCCCACGCCCTGCCAGCTGCGTATAGTTTAGTGGGTCAGCGGAGTCGAGAATCATCTGAGTTGCCGCCATAAAACCCTCGTATTCACTGCTGCCTTTTATCACGCCATTGGCACCTAACCCTGCGGCAATGACCGGCCCAAAGGTTGCGGAGCCATCAAGCAATTTTGCGGTACCACCACCGGGCATTCCTAGAACCGCAGTGGTAATGCTCTCATCCATCGCCAAGAAGGGGATACCCACCATAGCACCCAGCGAGTGACCCACAAAGGCAACCTGTGAGGTGTCGATATCGGCACCGCCGCCATCATAATCGAGAGCCGCGAGTGAGTGCCGCAGGCTAAGAAGATCGGCCACCGCCTGACGCATGTTGTCACGACTGGTAAGCAGACTACCAAGGTTGATAAAGTGCGCACCGGAGCGGTCAATAATGCCATCGGGCCCTGGCGCGCTGGTCGTGTTATTGACGAGGTCGAGGTTGAAGGTGCGCTCAAGATTTTCGTTACGGAATGCCGCTGTGCCGTCTGTTTCATCACCGGTTAAACCGTGTAGTGGCAGATCAATGGCCACCGCTGCGTAGCCTATTGAGGCGAGGGTGTCCGCTATGCCAAGCAGTGAAGTGCGATTAGCGGTTATGCCGTGCTGGAAAATGACCACGGGCCAGCCAGCAATTGGCTTATTCCCATTGGGAATGGTCACCAGCAGTGGCACGGTTTGGTTACCCGTTGTCACTGGGGTTGTATTGTATTGCGTTAGATGGCTACCACCTGCTCCTTGCCAATAACGTGTATTAGCGGCCAGCGGGTTATCGGTTGAGGGTGCTGTCAGATAGTACGGTAAGGTAACCGTGCCTGAATAAACAGAGGCGGTGGCTAACGGTGTATCCTGAGTCGTATCGGCGAGGGACGTTGCGGGGTTTTCAGCCAGATCAACGAGCTCTTTAACACGACTGAGTACATCAGTGACTGATTGAGTGGTAAAGCTCCAGCTAAGGATGATCTCATTTCGTAGCAGGTCACCTTCAAACTCGACGGTAACCGTCTCTGCTGCTCCCGTCAGTTGACGCAGTGGCTCCAGCGCCTGCGCTTTCTCATCATCCAGTGCACTATATAGGCTGCCACCGTTACCATCGGTCAGTGGGGTTGTGGATTTGGCAAAGCTGTAGACCATATCCGCTTTCAGCGGGTTGCCATTTATATCCATAATTTGGTTAGTCAGCACCACTAGATAACTTGTTTTTTCAGCGAGCGCCACTAGCGGCGTAATCATCAACTGGGTTTTACTGTTATCAACACTCAGCATAAATTCGCTGCCAGATAACTTACGTGTGATTGAGGTGACTGCCCCCGCAGTACCCGAAAGTGTCACTTCGAACAGCCGCACTGTCTCGGCCGCAATCAGTGTTGCCTCATCGACTTCGTGGCTAAAGCGGGTGGTCATGGGGCTCATTGTAGAGAATCCATCTAGGGTATTCAGTGCCTCCTTTACCGCCGCATCACTGTCACTGCTTTCAACGGGGACATTTAAGGTGCCATCCAGCGTATCTTTGAAGAGCAGATTATTGGGGTAGGGGATGACGCTTTCAGCAGGATTAAAGAGCGCATAGCTCGACAGCGAAGCAGGAGAGGTATCAATGTTATCTTGCAGGGTGGTGTCACCTTCGTTACAACCACTGAGTAGTAGGCTGCCAAAAATCAGTGTTGCCAAATTTAATCTTTTCATCTTGATGCCTCCGCCTAATATGACCAGTTGAGTTGCGCGCTTAAGATATTGACCGTGGCTTCATACTCACCACTCAGGGTGTGGTTAAGGTCTGGCACACTACTTTCGAAGCTATGATCTGAACCGCTATCTTCCACAAACAGGTGCGCATAGCCAACATCAACACTCAAGTGGTTATCAATCTGATAACCAAAACCAAGGGCAATCCAGAGGCGATCACTGCCTGGTATGCGAGGGGTGCGGTGGATGTCATCGGGTATCGGGGTTTCATCGTAAGCGATGCCGCTGCGCAATAGTAACCCGCTGTTAAGCTGGTAGTTAAGGCCTACGGAATAACGGCTACTATCTTGCCAGTTTTCAGTGGTCACCGAATCAGCTTGAGCTGATCCATACTTGATGCGCAGCTCTTTAAAACGGCTCCAGCGGGTATAGCTCCAGTCAAAAAGCAGGGTGACGCGGTCTATTTGATGGGTAAAGCTGAGTGAGGTGCTTTCGGGTAGCGTCACCGAACTGCTCAGATCCGTGTCGACAAAGCTCCCCCCGGCGGTTAGAAATGCCATGCTGCTGGGTACGGTAAAATCGGCCTTACCCTCAGCATTATGTGTGATTTTGGAGCGGTAGGAGAGACCAGCGCGGGTTTCAGGCTGAAGTTTGTAGAGCAGGCCAAAGTTATAGCCCCAGCTAAAGGCATCGGCTTCTAGCTCTACAAAACCATCCCGCTGTTGAGGGTGGTCAGCATCTTGTGCGGCACAAGTGGATGCGGGCATGGTGCCTAGGCAAATTGAGCCAAAATCAATGGCATTGCTCAGTTCGATACGAATATATTGGCCACTAATGCCTGCACCAAAAGAGAGTTTGTCACTCACTTTCCACGCCAGACTCGGATTAAAATTAACACTCATCACCTTTGATTGTACGGCATGGTAACGACCCACCCAGTCGTCATCATAGGAGGTCTCCATACCGTATGGCACATTGATGCCAAAGCCAAACATCACCCCACCATCCAATCGTTTGCTGTAGTAAAGGTTAGGAATGATGCCGTCAACGCCCTGCCCACGGCTGTCACTCCCCAAAAGGGGGTCGCCACTCGCCGTGGTGGAGCCATTGTTGGTGAAATCCCCCCGAGGGCGCACCCAGTGAATCGCGCCGCTGATCTGTTCATCCCCCAGTTCGGTCATGCCGGCGGGGTTGAAGTAGATGGTAGAGCCATCTTCAGCAATTGCCGCTGCTCCGGCATAAGCGTTGCCCATACCGCTGGCAGAGTGCTCTATGAGGGCAAATCCAGCACCGTGAGCGGCCATGCTGGAAAGTAGCAATCCACTGAAGAGGGGCAGTGTAAGTAGCGATCGACTCATATTTTCTCCTTGCTTATAGCGGGTGGTTTGTGACTATTCAGCGTGTTTATATTTTGCTTCAAATCGAGGTGTTTTCGCACGGAGAGAGGGGCCTATAGGGAGTAGGTAACCGATTGAGTACGAAAATAACGAAGAGTTGAAGCAAAATATAAACACGCTGAGTAAGTCACGGTGGTTTTTGATTGCCTACGGCCTCAATAGCAACATAAGCCATTTTAATGCCCTTGATAGAGTTGTTCAATCTGTTCGGAAAATAGTTTCATCACCTTTTTACGTTTCACTTTCAGTGTCGATGTCAGCAGATCATTTTCGATACTCCATGGCTCTAGGCTTAAATGCACCCGCCGAATTTGTGCATAACCCGGGAAGTTGGATAATCGCTCGTTGAGGCGAGCTAGACAGTGGCGGTGTAACTGCTTATCCGCCAGCACTGCTGGAGCTTTGGGGTCAATGCCTAGCTGGCCCGCAAGGTACTGCCATGCATCATGCTCTAGTACCAGCAGTGCGCTAAGATAGGGCTTACCTTCGCCAACCACCACTACTTGAGAGAAGAGCGGCTCCAGTGTGATCGCCCCTTCCATATTACCCGGCGGTACCTTTTCACCATTTGCCAGCACCAGAATCTCTTTGATGCGGCCGGTAAGGTAGAGATGTCCATCATCATCAACAGTGGCTTTGTCGCCGGTGCGTAGCCAGCCATCTTCGGTAAAGGTCTCTTTAGTGGCTTGCTCATCTCGCCAATAGCCCGCCATAACGCTGGGGCTGCGGGTTTGCAGCTCATCATTCTCACCGATGCGAACCTCTACATCTGGCAGAACGCGCCCAATGCTGTCAGGAATATTGTCATCGGGGCGATTAACCGAGATAACCGGGCTGGATTCTGTTAGACCATAACCTTGATAGAGCGGCGTGCCCAGACTGATAAAAAGCTGCGCAACTTCACTATTTAAAGGCGCACCACCACAAATGGCATAACGGAGCCGCCCTCCCAGCTTGGCCAATATTTTACTGGCCACCAATGATTGCAATAGGGGCCAAAGCAGTAGTTTTGGCGACCATTTTTTTCGTCCTTGGCGATACTCAAAATAGTCCCAGCCCACCTGTTTGGTAAGATTGAAAAGTGCGCGCGCCAAACGGCTTTTTTTCTCAACGCCGCTATTTATTTTTTGGTAAACACGCTCATAAATACGCGGCACAGATATAATTACGGTGGGTTTGATCGCTATAAAATCATCTGCCAGCTGCTGATTAGAGCGTGAATAGACCACTTCAGCACCGGCCATCATCGGCAACAGATAACCGTCCGTGCGTTCAAGCATGTGTGAAAGTGGTAGGAAGGAGAGAAATCGGTCATCGGCGCTAATATCACCGCATGAGAGTGCCGCCCATGCGTTATGAATAATATTTTGATGACTAAGCATCACCCCTTTAGGCCGCCCTGTGGTGCCAGAGGTGTAGACAATACTGGCCAGTGTATCGGCGGCGACAGGCGTGGTAATCAGCTCACCGCTACGGCCAAATAACCAACTGACCAGCGATTTCAGCCGGGTATCATCGGGGTTATCCTCTTCATTGATTCGCTGCACACTGATGATGCGCTGTAGTGAGGGGAGTGGCTGTTTGATGGCCTGAAGTGGTGCCCAGTGGCGGCGGTCTTGTACCAGCAGCAATTTTGCCTCTGTCTGCTCCAGTATGTAGGCAACATTGTCGGGGCGATCATCTGCAAAAATAGGCACTGTGATTAATCCAAGCCCCAGCGCCGCCTGGTCAAACACGATCCAGTTACGGCAGTTTTTTAGCATAATCGCCACCCGGTCCCCCGGCTCCAGCCCCTCTGATTGAAGCGCTTCCTGCCAGTGACCCACTTCAATCGCCATTTGCTGCCAGCTGCTTGCTTGCCACGACTGGCTCGCCACATCATATTGCTGGTAGGCAATCTTTTCTGGGTTCATCTCCACCCGCAGACGAAAAACCTCTGAAATGGTGGGCGCATGATCGGGAGGGATCGTCATCGTTTCCATAGGAAAACTCCAACAGTTGAGTTTGAACTTATCTGATAACTTCAGCCATTTTTATGACCCGGATATTTTATTTCCAGTGGTGATAGTCATAGTGACGACCCTTCACACCCCGAGTACAGCGACCATATAACATGGTCGCTGCACTAGATTGCCATACGCCCAGTTATGATCTTGAGCTGCTTCTATTTCGTGAGCGACCTGCCTGGCTACCCACTGGTTTGCGTGGAGGCCTGCGCTCTATTTTTATGGCCGGTTTTGGTGTGGCCAATAGTTCAGCATCGATAGCGGTATAGGGGATTTTATGGCCAATAAATGCTTCGATATCTGGTTGATAAAAAGAGTAATTTTCGCACGCCATGCTGATGGCAACACCCGAAGCACCCGCACGGGCGGTTCGGCCAATACGGTGCACGTAATCTTCACAATCTTGGGGCAGGTCAAAGTTGATGACGTGAGTTATATTGGGAATATGTAGCCCCCGTGCAGCCACATCCGTTGCCACCAAAATGGGCAACTCCCCAGCCGTGAATTGCGCTAGCAACTGTTGACGCTTTTTCTGTGGAACATCCCCCGAAAGAATCGCCGCCTGATATCCATTGCCCAGCAAGTAAGCATAAATATTCTCTGTAACACGCTTGGTATTGCTGAAAATAATACACTGCGTAGGCTGGTAGCGTTTTAAAACACCTAATAGCAGAGGTATTTTTTCATCATTGGCAGGAAAGAAGATCATCTCCTCAACCTGCTTTGCGGTTATCTGCTCCACCTCAATTGCAACATGCTGTGGGTTATTCATATGTTCGTAAGCAAGCTCAGTTACACGCAGCGGCATAGTGGCCGAAAAGAGCATACTGAGCCGCTTTTCGGGGGGGGGGCAGCGGCGCAATAGAAAGCGTATATCCTTAATAAAACCGAGGTCAAACATTCGATCCGCCTCATCCAGCACCACCGCCTGTACCCTGCGCAGGTCAAATACATGCTGTTTGAAGTAGTCAATAGTGCGCCCGGGCGTACCAATTAGAATATCGACCCCGCTCTGTACCTGCTCTCGTTGGCTCTGATAACCAGTGCCGCCATAAATAGCGAGGCAGGTGATGTCGGCATGTTTGGCTAACGCAACGGCATCCTTATGAATCTGGATGACCAGTTCACGGGTTGGCGCAAGAATCAAAACCCCGGGTTGATTCTTGCGCCGCGGGTCGCTCACAGGTGTTGTTAACAGCCGGTTCATCACCGACAGTAGAAAAGCTGCCGTTTTCCCGGTGCCCGTTTGTGCTTGCCCCATCACATCTTGGCCAGCCAAGGTGAGCGGCAAGGTAGCCGCCTGAATGGGTGTGCAATATTCAAAGCCTTGTTCTGCAGCCGCTCGTGTTAACGGCGCTGCTAAAGGCAATGAATTCAAGGGGGTATCGCTTAAGTGATTCTCGCTCATCGGATAAGAATAACAGAGTTCGATGAAATTGGGCTTGAAATAATGGCGATAATGGGCTTAGATGTTTACCTAGGGAAGCTCTGATTAAGTCTGGATGAATTTAGGCTGAGAGGAAATTGTTCTCATTTGTTCCGAAATGCGCAGTAATAGTCGCTCTATTGGTGCAATTTTCGGGATAAATGAGGGCGATTTCAACCAGCATAAAGCATTCATGACTTGATCAGAGCTTCCCTAAGTGGCGCGATTTAAAATGTGTCGTACAAGTACAAATTAAAAATAACGGGAGATCGCTAAGTGAGTGAACATATCGTTCATGTGACTGATGACAATTTTGACGCTGAAGTAATTAACAGTGAAGGCCCTGTCCTGGTTGACTACTGGGCTGAGTGGTGCGGTCCCTGCAAGATGATTGCGCCCATTCTCGATGAAATTGCAGGCAGTTACGATGGTAAAATTAAAATTACCAAACTCAACATTGATGACAATCCAAACACTCCGCCTAAATACGGTATCCGTGGCATTCCCACCTTGATGATATTCAAGGGTGGCAATGTTGAGGCAACAAAGGTTGGGGCGCTTTCCAAATCACAGTTGACCGCCTTTATCGACAGCAATATTTAAGCGTAATGATTACCTGCGCATTCCATAGGGAAGCTCTGATCAAGTCATGAATGCTTTACGCTGGTTGAAATCGCCCTCATTTATCCCGAAAATTGCACCAATAGAGCGACTATTACTGCGCATTTCGGAACAAATGAGAGCAATTTCCTCTCAGCCTAAATCTATCCAGACTTAATCAGAGATTCCATAGTGGTTTTACTGGACGCGCAGGTTTTATCGTGCTAGCTTAACCAAACTATTATAAATCTAGAAAACACCTTCCGCTATTCCCACTTGGTCATACCGGCCATCCCACATACAAGCATACTCCGCAGACATATATGAATCTAACTGAACTAAAAAACACACCTGTCACAGAACTGGTTAAACTGGCTCAATCTATGGGCATCGACGGCACAGGACGTGCTCGAAAACAGGAGCTGGTCTTTTCAATCCTCAAAGCGCACGCCAAAAATGGTGAAGATATCCACGGCGATGGAGCGCTGGAGATTTTACAGGATGGCTTCGGTTTCCTACGCTCAGCCAACGGCTCTTATTTGGCAGGCCCTGATGATATCTACGTTTCACCCAGTCAGATTCGTCGTTTCAGTTTGCGAACAGGTGATACGGTTTCGGGTAAGATTCGTCCGCCGAAAGATGGGGAGCGCTACTTTGCACTCCTCAAGGTCAATCAAATTAACTTCGAGTCACCCGACGCGGCCAAAAACAAGGTGGTGTTTGAGAACCTGACCCCACTGCACGCTGAAGAGCGCCTCAAGTTGGAAGCGGGTAACGGCAGCACAGAAGACATTACCGCCCGGGTAATTGACCTCGCCTCACCGATTGGCAAAGGACAGCGCGGCCTGATTGTGTCACCACCCAAGTCGGGCAAAACTATGATGCTGCAAAACATCGCCCAATCTATTGCCCATAACCACCCCGAGTGTTATTTGATTGTTCTGCTGATCGATGAGCGCCCCGAGGAGGTGACCGAGATGGAACGCTCGGTTCGCGGAGAGGTCATCTCCTCTACCTTTGATGAGCCTGCCACACGTCATGTACAAGTTGCTGAAATGGTCATCGAAAAAGCCAAGCGCCTAGTTGAACACAAAAAAGATGTTGTGATTCTGCTCGACTCCATTACTCGCCTAGCGCGTGCTTATAACACCGTGATCCCTTCATCAGGCAAAGTGCTCACCGGTGGTGTGGATGCCAATGCGCTACACCGCCCCAAGCGCTTCTTTGGTGCGGCACGTAACATTGAAGAGGGTGGCTCACTTACCATCATTGCCACCGCACTGGTTGAGACCGGATCCCGCATGGATGATGTTATCTATGAAGAGTTTAAAGGCACGGGCAATATGGAGGTGCACTTGAGTCGCACCATCGCCGAAAAACGTATCTATCCCGCGATTAACATTAATCGCTCAGGCACCCGCCGGGAAGAGAAGCTTACCGATCCTGAAGAGTTACAGAAGATGTGGATACTGCGCAAGCTGCTCCACTCAATGGAAGAGGTTGCGGCCATGGAGTTTCTTATCGACAAGATGAAAGAGACTAAAAATAACGATGCCTTTTTTGACTCCATGAAGCGTCCATAACCGTCGCTTCTGCCAGCTTGTCACGGCCAGCCGTAGTTTTAACCCTCTTATTTTACTGGGCTGTGTTGTGGCACTTTTCACATACAAACAGAGAGAAGGCGACTCTGTCGTGGCAACGTCCGCAATACTCACCTTTCAATATCTTGCCCATTGTAATGGGATTGCCATTCTTAATTGGCTCAAAAATTTCGTTATGGCAATTATCGCAAGATAACCATTTTGTGTGTGCCAGGTGAGGGAATGTCACAAAAGGCATGCCGGCCGTTTGCTCCATCAATACATCCAGATCCAGTGACTCCATCACCTCGGTGCCATCAATATTGGCTCGCGGTGCAATCAGCCCGGCATTCAGCGCTTTTACCCAGTCGATTTCATGACGGCGGTTGGTTGGAAAATCAGCGAGCGCCTCTATTGGGTTTTGTAATATTCCAATGGAGTCATTATCAGCTGCGTAGATTCCACTCTCCACCAGTGGTTTTACCTTTTCAGGTGTGACAATTCGCAGTGACTTATTGAGCTGATTAGTGCTACTCGGCATATCGAGCTCTTTTCCCCCGGGCGCGGCATCTACGGCCACATCAATCACAGCGCCCCCTGTCGAATTGGCCAGCGCGAATCCCGTACTGCCAATATAACCCAACAAACAGAGCAGGGTGCTCACTGTTACAGCCCGACTTAAAACTTTGCTTCTAATCATACTGCCTCCCTATTCCTGTCAACTATCGGCAGCGCCCCTTGATTATCAAGTATTTGCACTATTATCCCAACGAGTGGCCGCTTCTGGGTGATATAATCGTTGTAAAATGACACACAATAGTGAAATTATGGCTCATATTCTAGGGGTAGGTATTGCCACCCTCGACATTATTAACTACCTTGACCAATACCCAGCAGAAGATAGCGAAGTCAGAGCGAGCGCACAAAAAATATCCCGGGGCGGCAACGTCAGCAACAGCCTTGCCATACTCCGCCAGCTAGGCGAGCAGTGTGATTGGTGCGGTGTGTTGGCTGATGACTCTGGCAGTCAGATTATTCGCCAAGCGTTAGCGCGTGATGAGATAGCGCTCTGCCATTGTCAGATAGAGAGTAGTGGCACCACCCCAACCTCATATATTATACTCAACAGGCTAAATGGCAGCCGCACTATTGTGCACTATCGTGACTTACCAGAACTCAGCTTTAACCACTTTGCTCAATGCGACTTAACGCGCTACCAGTGGGTGCATTTTGAAGGGCGTGCAATCGACCAAACCGTACAGATGCTTCAGCACCTAAAACAGCAGCAGCCGCAACTCCCCTGCTCATTGGAGATAGAGAAGCCGAGAGAGGGTATCGAGGCGCTCTTTCCTTACGCCGAGCTACTGCTCTTTTCACGCCACTATGCTGAAGCAAGTGGCCACAAAAGTGCCACATCGCTGTTGAAAGCCGTGCAGCCACTCGCACCCCGCGCACAACTGGTTTGTGCTTGGGGCGGTGATGGCGCTTATGCCATTGAACCAAAGGGTAAGGTATTCCATGCACCAGCCTTCGCACAATCTCACATTATTGATAGCCTGGGAGCGGGTGACACCTTTAATGCAGGGATGATTCACAACTGCTTGGCAGGCCATTCGCTCGCCGTGGCGCTGCACAACAGCAACCGCTTGGCAGGGCTCAAGTGCAGCCAGCAGGGTTATACTGGCCTAGCAGCGCGATACCAGCAACTGGATGGATAATTTTAGATTAATATGAACTCTTCAAATAATAAATTTGACTGCATTATCATTGGTGGTGGCCTTATTGGGTTACTAAGTGCTTACTTTATTGCCAAGCAGGGTCGCCGGGTTGCGATACTTGAGCAAGCTTCGCTGGGCCGTGAATCCTCCTGGGCGGGTGGCGGCATACTTTCACCACTCTACCCTTGGCGTTACCCCGACGCGGTCACTGAGCTTGTTAACTGGAGTCGTCAGCACTGGGGCGAGCTAATCACGCAACTACAGCATGAAAGTGACACAGATCCGCAACTCATCAACAGCGGCTTATTGATTCTTGACCAAGAGGAGCAAATAGAGGCGATCGAGTGGGCCAACCGTTTTAATGTTGCGCTACAAACGGTCAGTGCAGACCAGCTTAAAGTACTGGAGCCCAAGCTTGGGCCATCACCCAGCCAATCATTGTGGATGCCTGATGTTGGTCAGGTTCGCAACCCACGACTAATCAGCAGCCTCTATCAAGCGGCACTAAAAGTGGGCGTTACGGTATTTGAAAATCACCCGGTCAATCAGTTCTTAATCGAACAAGATCAGGTAATTGGTGTCGCCAGCCAGCAAAACTTTTACGCCCCTCAAGTGGTTGTTGCTGCAGGCGCGTGGTCGAGTGAGCTGCTTAAAACCATTGACTACCCCCTTGAGGTGGTGCCGGTACGAGGGCAGATGATTCAATTCCAAACACCGCCCGGTCTTATTAAGCGCATCACCCTCTACCGTGGAAGATATATTATTCCGCGCCGTGATGGGCGAGTACTTGCGGGCAGCACCCTAGAGCACGCTGGCTTTGATAAGAGCACCAGCCAACAAGCAAAAGATGAGCTGGCCGCCGCTGCGATTGAAATTTCACCGGCATTAGCAGAGCATGAGGTGGTTCACCACTGGGCCGGGTTACGCCCAGGTAGCCCGGAGGGGGTTCCCACCATTGGCGAATTAAAAACCATTAAGGGTCTCTACATTAACAGTGGCCACTTTCGTAATGGTGTGGCCATCAGCCTGGCATCGTGTCGCCTATTATCTGATTTGGTTACCGAAGCATCACCCATTATCAATCCGAACGATTACGCGCCGTAATC
>JALSJH010000008.1 GCA_026989455.1 Chromatiales bacterium
CGATTCATATCTATGGCTTTGAAGTGCACAAAAAACGATTGGCTATGCGTATACCGCAGTGAATCACCTTGTTATTTGCATGGCTATAACATGATGTATTTGTTTATTTTTTTGTTAAATGCCGCGCAATTGCGGCATATGACGCGGTGTGATTTGTTGGTTAAATAAGTAACTTATTGAATTGCTGGGTTATTTGTTTTTGGCACGCAGATTGTAATAGATACTGTAGCTTCAGGCGGACCCCTTTTCCTCCATGGCGTATGCCACTCTTTCCGTCTGAAGTTGAGTTGTTAGTAGTAACGACTCTCCTCCTACTTACTAATTGTTAGTATAAGGCCAGTAGCGCCCCCTTTTTTGCTACTGGCCATTTTTTTGTCTCTTGTTGTCAATTCCCTTTTATTTCTATTTGTTCTACTCACTAAAAGCATTCTGTATGAGCTGTTTAACCACTTGAGGGTCGAACGGTTTATCGCATATGCCTGAAACACCGGATTGTTGTACCGCGTTTAGTCGGGTGCCGCTCTCTTCGCTGGTGACCATAAGGATCGGGATGGAGCGCTGGCTGCTGTGTTGGCGGATGTAGCGGGTGAGCTGCTCGCCATCCATTTCGGGCATGTTGTAGTCGGTGACCACTAGGTCGAAATAGGTATCATTGAGCATCTTTGCCGCTTCAATGCCGTTGTTGGCGGTGGTGATGCTTTCGATGCCTAGGTTGGTTAGCACCCGTGAGATGTGGCGACGTGCGGTGGCGCTGTCGTCGACCACCAGCACTGCCAGGTTATCTACCTCGATGTCGGCTAATGCATTTTCGTCGACGATGATATGGTCGAGGGTGGAGTAGAGTGCCCGTTTCAGGTCGGCTATTTCAAAGGGTTTGGGTAGAATGGCGACCACGCCAGCTTGGCGCAGCGGGTCAAGCTCGGAAAAGGAGGTTTCACTGGAGACCAGCATGAAGGGGATATCTTGCAGCCGTTGGTGGCTACGCATGGTTTGAACCAGCTGGGTGGCATTGCTGTCGGGCAGGTACATGCTGCTAACGACGAGGTCGGGTTGATTGTCGAGCATATAGCGCAGTGCCGAGGCGGCATTGCCAACCACTTCAATTTTATTGAGTTGAAGCGTGGTTAACCGCTCGCACATAATTTTTGCTTGGGTGCTGGAGGGTTCGACAATCAGCAGTGATAGGTCGTTAATTTTGAGTGATTCCACGGGTGACCTCATGATCAGTTATCACCTCTAAATCGACCTATCTGGCAACACCTTTAGCCTATCCTTTTATCAGGTGCGCGTGCCTTTGCCGCTGTTGAGCAGCCAGAGTGCAAACATTGAGAGCGCGGCAATGAACAGCAGAATGAGGCCAAACGAGGCGAAGGGGGTAATGTCGGAGCTGCCCAAGATGCCGTAACGAAAGCCGTTGACCATGTAGAGGATCGGGTTGGCGAGTGAAACGTTCTGCCAGAATTCGGGCAACATACTGATGGAGTAAAAGATTCCGCCCAGGTAGGTGAGGGGGGTCAGGATAAAAGTGGGGACGATGGCGATGTCATCAAATGAGTTGGCGTAGATGCCGTTAACCAGACCCGCTAGTGAAAAGAGGATGGCGGTGAGCAGCGCAATGGCGAGGGTGATGCCGTAATGGGCAATGTTGAGATCACTGAAAAAGAGTGACACCAGGGTCACAGCGGCACCAACCACCAAGCCGCGTGCGACGCCACCGGCGACAAAGCCGCAGAGGATGATGTAGCTCGGCAGGGGGGCTACTAGCATCTCTTGAATATGGTTTTGATACTTTGCGCTGTAAAATGAGGAGACCACGTTGCTGTAAGAGTTGGTGATAATCGCCATCAATATTAGCCCGGGTACAATGTAGTCCATATATTTGTAGCCCTCCATATCACCAATCTGTGAGCCGATCAGGCTACCAAAAATGACAAAGTAGAGTGACGTGGTGATGACCGGTGGCAGAATGGTCTGCATCCAGATACGCATGAAGCGTAGAACTTCTTTGAAGAGTATGGTCTGAAACGCGGTATATTTTTCGGATGCCGTCATCTTATTGGCCACCATTATCATTGTGCTGATTGACCAAGCTCAAAAAAAGCTGCTCCAGCCGGTTGCTTTTGTTGCGCATACTCAACACTTTAATATTGTGTTGGCTGAGCGCTGCAAAGAGTTTGTTGATGCCCGCCTCTTTAGGGATGTGTACCTCAAGGGTGGTTTTGTCAATTAGGCTGATCGGGTGGTCAGCAATGGTGGGAAGTGTCTCTATTGGCTCGGCAAGATCCAGTACAAACGCTTCGTTGTTAAGCTGGTTGAGCAGCTTTTTCATGCTGGTATTTTCAATAATCCGACCTTGGTCGATAATTGCAATATTGCGGCACAGATTCTCAGCCTCTTCCAGATAGTGGGTGGTGAGAATAATGGTGGTGCCTTGCCCGTTGATCTCTTTTAGGAACGTCCACATGCTGTGGCGTATTTCGATATCGACACCTGCGGTGGGTTCATCCAAAATAAGCAGCTTTGGCTCGTGTACCAGTGCCCGTGCAATCATCAAGCGCCGTTTCATGCCCCCCGAAAGATTGCGCGACATGGTGCGGCGCTTCTCCCACAACCCTAGCTGCTTGAGGTATTTCTCGGCACGTCGGGTTGCTGTGGTGCGGTCAATGCCGTAATAACCGGCTTGATTAATAATCACCTCTTGCACCGGCTCCCACACATTGAAGTTGAACTCTTGCGGCACTAGACCAATGCACGATTTGGCCGCCTCCAGCTCATGGTCGATGTTGTGACCAAATATCGACACTTCCCCCGCGCTTTTGTTGATCAGCGAACTTAAGATGCCGATGATGGTGGATTTTCCAGCACCATTTGGCCCCAGCAGGGCGAAAAAATCACCTTGCTCTACCGTTAGGTCGATGCCATTGAGTGCGGTAAAACCGCTCTTATAGGTCTTTTCAAGTGCGTGAATTGCGAGTGCGGCAGTCATGGTCGAATCGTCAAAATAGAGAGGAGGGTATTCTACCATAGGTCCCTCTAATTGAGTGTTAGGCGCGAGCTATAGAAATTTATCTGGAGGAGTCGTCACTGTTTTTTTAATTTGTCGATGAGTGCTTGGCTGGTGAGTGGCCTACTGAAAAAATAGCCCTGAATCATGTCACACCCTTGCTGTTGGAGGTGATCAAGCTGGGCTTGGGTCTCTACGCCCTCTGCGATGACTTTTAGGTTGAAGTTTTTACATAAGCCGATGATGGCATTGACAATGGACTTGTCATCTTCATTTTCAACAATATCACTGATAAAGGCGCGGTCAATTTTGAGGACATCCGCAGGGAATCGCTTGAGATAGGAGAGACTTGAGTAGCCGGTTCCAAAGTCATCTATCGCCATTTTGAAGCCCGCCTCTTTTAATGAGTGCAGCATATCCAGGTTGCGCTGAATATTGCTGATCAATATCGACTCTGTTAGCTCCAGCTCAATGCATGATGTGGGTAGCTCAAATTGGGCAACAATTGAGAGTAGGTTGGTAATAAAGTTGGCTTGTTTAAACTGTAATGCGGAAATATTTATCGCCATGGTGAGGTCGCTATGGCCCAGCTTGCGCAGTTTTTGTAGCTCTCGGCACGCCTCTTTGATAACCCAGTTACCAATTTCGATGATGTGACCATTCTCTTCGGCCACCGGAATGAAAAGTTCAGGTGTGACCTTTCCTAGCGTGCTTGAGCGCCAGCGCAGCAGCGCTTCAACCCCAACAACCTGTTTTGAGTGCAGACAGTATTGTGGCTGGAATTTCAGAGAGAGCTCTTTGTTTGAAATGGCATTATGCAGATAGTTTTGCATGAAGTGCTTCTGCTTTGCTTTGGCGTGCATTTCAGAGGTAAAAAAGTGATGGGTGTTGCGGCCACTGTTTTTGGCGTGATACATGGCGGTATCGGCGTGTTGCAGTAAGGTATCAAAATCTTCGCCATCGTCAGGGTAGATGGCAATGCCGATGCTGTTGGAGGTGTGAATTTGATGCTCTTCGATCTCAAAGGGGCTTTTCATCTGCTCGGTTATTTTATTGATCACAGAGATCACGGGTGAAATATCTTTCAGGTTATCGATGAGTAGCAGGAACTCGTCACCCCCATGTCGGCTGATGGTGTCACTTTGGCGAAGGGTTCGCTGCAACCGGGTAACCACCTGTTTGAGCAAGAGGTCTCCGATGCGGTGGCCTAGGGAGTCATTAACACTTTTAAAGTGATCAATATCAAGATAGAGCAGAGCCACTTTGGTGTTATCGCGCTCTGCACTCAGGATGGATTGCTGCATACGATCTTGAAACAGAATACGGTTGGGAAGAGCGGTTAAGGCATCGTGGTGGGCCAGAAACTCAACACGCTCATTGATCAACTTTGTTTCAGTAATATCGGAAAACAGGGCGATGTAGTTTTTTACGCTACCTTTTTCATCAAGAATGGTGCTGATCGAGAGCCACTCGGCGTAGAGCTCGCCTGTTTTGGTGCGGTTCCATATTTCACCCTGCCATTTGCCGCTTGATTTGAGCTCGCTCCACATCATTTGATAGAAGTGAGTGCCGTGCCTTCCTGAGGATAAAAAGCTCGGGGTTTGCCCCATCGCTTCACTCTCGGAGTAACCGGTAATGGCGGTAAATGCGGGGTTGACCGAGATGATTCTACTCTCATGATTGGTAACAATGATCGCTTCGCTGGAGCTGTGGAAGATGGATGCGTAGAGGTGTAGCTCCTGCTCCGCTCTTTTACTTGTTGTGATGTCGGTCAGGTAACCCGCGATGTGTGTTATTTCGTGATTTTTATTGCGGATAATACGGGTGGTGTCATAGAGCCACAGATACTCGCCATCTTGTTTGCGAAGCCGATAGGGCTCATAGATATAGTGGTCGCAGCTGTTATTATTAATGGCGCGGTGAGTTTCACGCATCACTTTTTCTAGGTCATCAGGGTGAATCAGTGATAGAAAATCGACCTCTCCCTGTTGAAATGCTTTGGCAGGGTAACCCAGAATATCCAGCACATTGTTTGATACATACTCAACCGGCCAACCCGCTTCATTGCGACGTTTTAGTAGGATAAACTGCCCGTTATCAAAGAGCTCAAAAGCATCATTCAACTCATCGGTGGAGGTTTTAATCAGGTTGGAGAGGGCATTAAAGGTCTGAATGGTCTCACCATGTTGCCCAGCTTCATCTTTTGATGCTTGGTCGCTATTGAGTATTGAATCTTCTGACTCACTCAGTGCCACCACCGTCAGTGTTTGATTCATCACCTCGTTGGATTGAGGGGTGTGAAAAAACTCACCATAGGTGAAAAAACCGCTGGTGGGGGCATGGTTTGCAAACGGTACAATTTCGACATTTATATTTTCCGGCATATAGCGTCGTCTTGCCATGCAGGAGTAGATGAAAAAAGTCTCTACATTGCGATTGATGATCTGTGCCGAATCGCTAATTGATTTATTGATAATGGAGGCGGTATTACCAAAGCCAAACTGTACCTCGCACTCCTGTGGGATATTGCCAGCAAAGCTGAGTGAGCCATCACCGTGCATTGCCAGCATTGCACGGGCAATCAATACTCCATTTTTTTTCATCACTAGTGGGAATTCAATGCCGGTTCCGGGCATTTTATGGGTGATGTCTGAACCCAAATAGTGCGCATATATTTCAGCAGCGGGTTTGTCGTTAATGGTGTAGACGCGATTTTTTTCAGCGTGGGTAATGAGCAGTTTTTTACCAATCGGCTGCCAATCAAAATTGTAGTGATTATTGACCTGTAACTGGTCGCTATCCAGTGCGACTGCAATTACCCCCCTTTTAATCAGTTGGTCGCCACAGATGATGTAGGTCTGGGTAAATGTGGCGTTATCGCCAGCCATTCCCCCAGCGATGATGACATTGGGTGCTTGGGCATAAATGCCTTGTAGCAGGTCGTCGCCATTGGTTGTGGTGCCATCGGAGAGGACAATGAGCAGCTTTGTTTTATTGGTTACCAATTTACTGGCAAGCTCGCAGCCTGCCTCATAACTCGATTTTAGAGTAGATGTTTGAGATTTTATTTCGGTCTTATCGAAGGTGCTGATTGAGATGATGCAGCGCTGTGTGGATACACATTGATTGCTGATCTCGCCATCGGTGGTTGCACCAATGCAGACAGCATGGGGGAGCTGGGAGCTGACGGTTTCCGCCACCTGTTGCATAAATTCGCCACCTAGCCCGCTAAAGATTTGAATGAGAATGTTTTTTTCGTCACTATATTCG
>JALSJH010000009.1 GCA_026989455.1 Chromatiales bacterium
GGAGATCACCCGACCGTTGTCATCAAGGAGGGTGGTCTGGGTGCGACCTTCGGGGCTGGTGCGGGTCCAGGTTTTGCTGGCGGTATCGAAGGTGTTAACGGTGGCTTTGCCGTTAAGGGTGGTGGTGAGGCGGGTGTTTCTGGTTCCCACGGTCTTCCGTGGGAACCCATACCACACATTATTTTTCCACCACCGTACGCATTCCCACGCAGGAGCGTGGGAACGAGATATCAAGTCATGAATGTTTTATGCTGGCTGAAATCCCCCTCATTTATTCCGAAAATAACACCAATAGAACGGCTGTTACTGCGCATTTCGGAACAAATGAGAACAATTTCTTCTCAGCCTAAATTCATCCAGACTTAATCAGAGATTCCCTAAACGCGATAAGCCTTGCAGAAAACCAGATGCGGCCCCTGCTTCGCCATCTGAAGATAGCGCCTACAAACCATTGGTTGGGATGCCGTCAACCTTTTTGCCGTCGATGAGGTGGTTGAGGGTGGTGCCGTTGGGGAGGCTGGCCTGGGTGAGGGTGCTGAGGCGGCCACGGGTCGTAGCTGAAGTTAATCGCCACACATATAAGGGTGGCATCCCCTTTTTCGTATGCATTACCACGCGGGAGCGTGGGAACGAGATAAATCGCCCTGACTTAGTCAGAGCTTCCCTAGCCGGGTATTGCATAAGTTTGCGCAAAAAATCGCGTAAAATATTGGCTTTAGCGGTGAGTTTCCGAAAAAGCACCGTATCTAATGGTTTGCGCAATAGACAACGAGATTGTTTAGAGGATATGCTACCAAGATTTGGTTGCATAGCGGTAATAGCACCCCCTATGTCGAAAGACTTCTACAGGAGACTCTAACCAAGTCATGAGTGTTTTATGCTGGCTGAAATCGCCCTCGTTTATCCCGAAAACCGCACCAATAGAGCGACTATTACTGTGCATTTCGGAACAAATGAGAGCCAGTTCCTCTCAGCTTAAATTCATCCAGGCTTAATCAGAAATCCCCTGGGGATTATGGGTAATCAGGAAACGTTTTGGAGTGATAATTGATGAAAAATAGGTTTTTTTTAGCGCTGCTGCTACTGCTCGCGCTACCACTACAGGCAGAGGTAGTACTGGATACTCAAGATAAAAAAATTAGCTATACGGTAGGGCAGCAGATTGGGCAGCAGCTGTTGATGGAAAAGATACCGGTTGAGCGTGAGGCGCTGTTTAAGGGGATTGCTGATTTTATCGACAGCAATGAGCCGCTGTTGAACGCCTCAATACAGCAGCAAACGGTAGCCGAGTTTAGGGAGCGCAAACAACGCTTGATAGAAGAGGAGCGCCGGAGAAACCTAGTGCAGGGCCAGGCCTATATGAAGGCCAACGCGACCAAGCGGGGTGTTGAGGTAACAGAGAGCGGCCTACAGTACCGTATTATTACGCCAGGGTCGGGGCCAAAGCCAAATGCTAAAGACAGTATCCGAGTGCACTATGAAGGTCGGCTGATCGACGGCACTGTATTTGATAACAGTTATGCCCGGGGTAGTCCGCTAGTGATGCAGGTTGAGCAAAATATGCCGGGTTGGCAGGAGGTATTGCCGTTGATGTCTGCGGGTAGCAAGTGGCAGGTGACTATTCCGGCGCACCTTGCCTACGGAGAGAAGGGCTTTGATGAGCAGATTCCACCTAACGCAGTATTAGTTTTTGATATTGAGCTTTTCGAAGTGCTAGCTCAATAGCTTGTGCAGCATATGTGTTTTCTATCCGGGGATTAGGGTTTAACCTTTGGATGGTGTGTTGAGTGAAAGCCGGGCTGAGTGTTTCAGCCCGGCTTTTATCTTTTTTTAGGCGCTGTTTTTTCTGGCTCGACCACTGGCAATCAGCCCCAGCAGGCCTGCCATTAGCAACATTAATGGTGCAGGGATTGGAACGGAGCTTGCCGGAACGTCCAGCTGCAACCAATCGTTGTTACAATTCGCAACCCAGTGAAGAGAGAAGCCATCATCCATGAAATTAGCACCGCCCAGTAGATTAAGGTCGATAACAGCGGAGATGAAGTAGTGCTCATCAGCCGCCCAGTTACCATATCCAGTACCAATTGAGTCGTAGGAGAAGCTGGTAGCTGCACCGATAAGAGTGCCTGAGGCGACGCTGGTGGGGTGGTCGGTGTCAACTAGTGGGCTGTTAGCGCCTACATAGTTACCAGCCGCATCCCAAATGCCATTATTCCAACTGCTGACGGCGTACAAATCACCCGCTAAGCCGATGCCAGCGGTTGCCGCGTTATCGGCTGTGGCGCTGGAGGTGACTACACCAAACTCATAGTTGCTGTTGGAGCCAATATCGATAGCAATATCACCCGGAGCCCAGCCATCATTTGGGTTTTGCTCGCGCCCGGTCATGACGCCGATATAGAGGTAGTTGCTATCCCATGTGGTGTAAATGGCTTCCGCATCATAGTCTTGGCCACCGTAACCTGGGTCAAGGAAGTCAGCGTGTTGATCTTCGGTAATATAGGTAACGGCGCTATTACCGCTGGAGAGGTCTGAGGAGTTAATCTGCCAATCACTAAAGCTATTAATGGTGGCAGCACTTGCTGGGCTGATGGCTATCAGTGCGGTACTGAAAACAGATGCGATGACTGGGTTAAGGCGTTTTGATTTGCGTTCTATCATAATTTATATCCTATTAATTATTAAACGATACTTTAATGGCTGATTACCACAATTAAAAAATATAAAGCAATTGGCGTGCCATTTTATATTTTTCAAATTTAACAGTGGGTTGTGTTTATTATTTGTTTTTTATATTTATATTTGTAAGGTTTTTCGACGGTGTTTTGGTGGTTATCTGTGTTGCGTGAAGTTTGGTTGGAGGTGCCTTAAAGTTGTGTAAATCCCCTGGGTATAGCCTGTATACTGTTTGACACACTCATTAGATGAAAGTAGCGCCATGTCTCAGAGATTGACTCACTTCAACAATCAGGGCGATGCCCATATGGTCGATGTCGGTGCCAAGGCCATTACCCAGCGTATCGCCGTTGCCGAAGGGGCGATTATCATGCTGCCGAAAACCCTCACCATGATCCAACAACAGGGGCACAAAAAAGGTGATGTGTTAGCAATTGCCCGTATTGCAGGCATCATGGCCGCTAAAAAAACCCCTGAGTTAATCCCGCTGGCGCATCCCATTGCGCTGAGTGGTATTAACGTAGAGTTTGAGCTGCAGGGTGATTGTGCCGTGCGCTGTCTTGCCACTGTAAAATGCAGCGGCCAAACAGGGGTGGAGATTGAAGCTCTGAACACCGTGCAGGTGGCACTGCTGACCATCTACGACATGTGTAAATCTGTGGATAAAGGCATGGAGATTGGCGGGGTTAAACTGCTCACTAAAACAGGCGGTAAATCGGCTGACTGGTCACGAGAGAGTGAAAATGCAGATTAATGTAAAGTACTTTGCCAGCATGCGCGAGCGTATGGGCTGTGCCGAACAGCAAGTTCAAGTGAGTGAGTTGTCACTGACGGTTGAGAAGTTGTGGCAAGGTTATCTTGCAGATGTACCGTTACCTGTTAATACCTTAGTCGCGGTCAACATGGAGTATTGCGACCTGACAACACCACTGGGCGAGGGCGATGAAGTAGCCTTTTTCCCGCCGGTAACCGGCGGCTAATATGCCGGTTCTCATTAAACCCCACCGCTTTGACCCCTATGCCGCCTTGGTTGAATATCAAAAGGGGCTGCGTGCCGGTAGTTATGGTGCCGTAGTGAGTTTCGTGGGGGTAATGCGGGACTTTAACCAGGGAGGTGAGGTCTCAACCATGACCCTTGAATACTACCCTGGCATGACCGAAAAACAGATCGAACGTAGCTGCCAGATGGCACTGGAAAAGTATTCGATGGATGATGCGCTGGTAATTCATCGGGTGGGTGAAATCACACCCGATGAACCGATTGTGCTGGTGGCGGTTTGGTCAGCCCACCGCAGCGCCGCGTTTGACGGTTGTCGCTGTATTATCAATGACCTGAAGCAGCACGCGCCCTTCTGGAAAAGCGAGCAGGGTCAGCAAGGCACGCGCTGGGTGGCAACAAATACGCCTGATATCACAAAAGATGACACCTGATTACCCCTCCAGGGCAATATACCGCTCATTTCTCCCCAGAGTTCCCCTACATGCGTCTCCACACGGGCAGGGAGACGAGAAAACATCGCGCCTGTCCCTTTTTATCGCGACCGCCCGCTATTTTTTACAGTAACCGTTTAACTCGACATAGGCTTTGCCACTGTTGTCGCCATTGCTGTTGGCGACACTGCTGGCACCCTCCCAATATTTGGGGCCAACCCAAAAGTGGTGTTCGGCTTGCAGCTCTTGATCTTTTACCAGCGGTTCAACAGTCCACTCTTCATTGCCAATGTTGACTCTCCAGCCGCTTGGATAGGTGCAGCCGGTGCTAGGGCTTGTCCAGTGGTCGAGGATGGTGACGGTGAACTCGTCCGGCCCTAGGTTGCGGGTTTTGCCATTGGCATCGGTAACCGATGCATAGCTTTCGACTCGGTTCTGTTGGCCGTTGATGTCGTAGAGCATGATCTGGCGATCGTCATCCAGTTCAATGGCGAACCACTGCCACCCTTGTTCGATTGCTTGGTAGAGTTCGCCATATTGACGATCAAACCAACTGCTTCCCATGACTTTGTAGGATTCACCTTTGATGGTGATGGTGCCGGTTGTCTTCATCGACTCCCGTGAGTAGTAATAGGTGAAGCCGCCAAAACGATAGGGGTGCGGCCCGCCGCCATAGTGGATTACCGGCTCTTTGTCGGCCACTAGCTGCAAATCGAGTATATAGTCGCCCACTTCGCTATGCAGGGTGTCGCTGCCACCGCCACCCACGGCGGTTACTTTGTTCTCCCCTCCAGAGCTGAGGTTGAATGCGTTGGGTACCCTTTTGGGGAGCGAAAAGGTTCTGACATGCTCTTCAAAGTGGAAGCTATTACCCTCTATGTCGGTGATGGCGGCTTGAATCAATTGATCCTTGAAGATGAAAAAGCTGTCAAAAGTGAAAAACACCACTTCAAAGCCAAATTTCCTCCCCTCTTCACTCTCTAGGTGGCCGGTCCAATACCACCACTGCACATTTTCATCTGGCAGAAAGGCATCGTCATGGGGTAGTTGCACTGGGCCGATAAGCCCTTTTTTCGGGGCGAATATCATATAGAGCACTAGCAGCAGCATAAGCAGCCAGGGGATCCAACACTGGGTGATCTTCTTCAGCATTGCGTTATATTCCTTGTGGGTTGAGCGGCCAGCTGTTTTAGTGTGAGATCAAATAGCGAGTTGGCATTAAATAGTTCCAACGGGTAGCGGCTGGAATATTTTTTCTTGAGTGAGATGGCTTGGCCGTGACTGCGCAGTGCGTGTAAGACATCGCTGACCATTACCTCATCAAAAGGGCGGGCGGGCAGTAAACGTTCGCCTTTATCATTGCTGCACTCAGTAATGATGTCGGCTTGCTGGAGTGCGGATAGCAGTGCCGATACCAACGGTGTGGGGACTCCCAACTCATGGCTAATGGATTCCCTGTTATAGGGCGGTAGCTGGCGATAATGACGCTGGCTGATCAACTGTATCATCAACAAGCCGAGGTGTTCGCGATCCTGGATGCTTATGCTGGCAATATTTGCTTGCTCTGCTTGAGTGGTCGGGTGTTGAAGGTGGAAGGCGATTGAGCTGCCCACCAGTAAAATTAGCCAGCTAAGGTAGAGCCAGATAATAAATAGGATCAGCGCAGCAAAGGTGGAGTAGATTGCGGCATGTGAGGCAGAGTTTGCTACAAACGAGGCAAACAGCCAGCCACAGCTTTGCCATAATAGGGCGGCTATTAGCCCCCCTAATAGTGCCGATTTAACCTGCACTCGAGTATTTGGAATAAATAGGTAGATCAGCGTAAATGCCGTGCTAATCAATAGATAGGGGAGCAGTAGCTGGAGGTGCTGCACTAACCAGCCAATGCCGGGTTCACTGACCAGCTGTCGCATCAGGGTGGTGCTGAGCATCGAGGCGGTGATGCCGAGGGCGCTAAAAAGTAGAACCGGCCCAACAACAATAACGCTTAAATAGTGGCCGAAACGCTGGATAAAGGGGCGTTGTTTAGTGATGTGCCAAGTGTGATTGAACGCCTGCTCGATCTTTTTCATCAATGAGATAACGGTGAAGATCAGCAGTGCCAGCCCAAGTGATCCGAGCGCCATGGCGCGGGTGTTATCAACAAATTCGATGATGCGACTGCTGATAATCTCCCCTTGTGCGCCAAGCGGTGCTAGCAAATTCAGCAGCAGCGGCTCTAGCTGGTTATGCACACCAAAGCCTTTGAGTAGTGAAAAACTGACGGCTAGTAGAGGTACCAATGAGAGTAGCGTGGTATAAACCAAGCTCATGGCGCGCAGGTTTAACAGGCCGCTGTGAAGCTCGTTTATCACTTGGTAGGCGATGCGAAGTGCTCGAATCACCCCCGCTTTGGCGGTGGGTAACTGCTCAATGTCTGGCTGCCAGAGCCACGTCAGGAAGCGCTTGTAATGTTTGTCGACCCGCATTCGCAATCTATTCTCTCAGCTGCCTACCTTTTGAGTTTGTGTGACCCGTGTTGTAATTGCAAGGTTCCGGCGGGGGTGATTGTGTGTTGCATCACCCGATTTCGTTAAACGGGGTGAGATGATTTGTTCAGAAATCTTTAAAAATGGACGATAAAGGAGGGGTTATTTGCCATGTTTGGAGAGGCGCAGCAGTGCCGTTTGCAATGCGGGGTCGCTAACGCTCTCTGCGAAATTGTGTAACAGCTTGCCGGTTGTTGCAGACATTACGGCGGGCTGTGGTTTTATTTTGCGTGCTAGGTGATGGGATGGGTCAGCTTTGAATTCAACGCGACTGATCGCCAAGCCTTGGCTGGTTAAGAGTTGCCGGATGATGGGAGCCAGATACCTTACTTTTCCGAGCCAGCTCGATGAGTCAACCACGATGGTTGCAACGCCATTTTGAATATTGGCCAGTGCGATGTGGCTGGCAATGGGTTCGCTCAGCGACTGGCGCAACCGCTTGCTTTGCTGATGCAGATAGTCAGCGTAGCCAAGGAGTGGCTGCAGGGAGGCATCGCCCTCTCTGTTGAGAATTTTGGTTGCCAGCTTGAGGCGGGTCGACTTTTTCATTTGTATCTGTTGTTGCCTCTTAAGGGTGAACACAGTTAGAATCACCACAGAATTTTAGTCAAAAAAAATGAAGTGCACACTATGGATATCATTTTACTAACAAAAGGCTTAAGACAGAAGGGTTCATTGAGTCTGCGTCGATGGCATGTGGCGGGTGTGGGGTTATTGGCCTTCTTGATCGTGCCGCTCGCCGCACTCTATGGTGGGTACTCGCTGGGGCAGGGAGAGGGTGCTTTAGCTCCTCACTCGATTCAGGCTGAATGGCAACAGAGTCAGCAACAGCAGCAGATGGCGCTGGCCGAGGCAAAGCAACAGGCACAAGAGAACCTTAATGTATTGGCAATAAAAGTGGGCCAGTTGCAGGCGCATATTATGCGAATTGATGCGCTGGGTGAGCGCTTAACTGAGATGGCAAAGATTGACAGTGATGAGTTTAATTTCTCAGTTGCCCCCGCCCAAGGCGGCCCTGAACGGGGCGCGATGATGCGTGATACCACGGTGGATGACTTTATTCGCTCTCTAGATGCGCTATCTCTGAAGCTGGAGCATCGAAACCAGCAGATGAACGTACTGGAAGGTCTGCTGATGAGTCGCAACCTTCAGGAGGAGGTCTCCCCCCAGGGTCGTCCTGTTATCAAAGGGTGGCTTTCATCTCATTTTGGTGAGCGTACCGATCCCTTTACGGGTAAGCTGGCGCAGCATAATGGCGTTGATTTTGCAGGGAAAGAGGGCAGTCAAGTGATCTCTGTGGCCGCTGGTGTGATCACCGCTGCGGAAAAGCGCTACGGCTACGGGAATTTGGTTGAAGTTAACCACGGCAATGGTTACGTGACTCGTTATGGTCATAACAAATCGTTGCAGGTAAGCGTAGGCCAAGTGGTCAAAAAGGGTGAAGTGTTAGCGCTTATGGGATCAACCGGACGTTCAACCGGTCCCCATGTCCATTTTGAGGTGTTACAAAACGGTAATCCTGTTGATCCTGCCAAGTATATTTACACAGCACGCAAATAGTCTCTGACAACCCCTCTTTTTTTTGCTCTAATATGTTCCCATCCTCTAGTGGCAGTTAATGGTTTTATTCAATGATTGGTAAAATACTCAATAAAGTTTTCGGTAGTCGCAATGATCGCGTACTGAAACAGCTAAAAAAACGTGTCGAGCAGATCAATGCGCTGGAATCTAAGGTCAGTGATTTAAGCGATGAAGAGCTAGGTCAAAAGAGTGTCGAGTTTAAATCTCGCCTAGAACAGGGTGAGACACTTGAGCAGATTTTGCCGGAAGCCTTTGCCGTGGTGCGCGAATCCAGTAAACGTGTCTTCAAAATGCGCCACTTCGATGTGCAGCTGATTGGTGGCGTTGTGCTCAATGACGGTAAAATATCGGAGATGCGTACCGGAGAGGGCAAGACCTTGATGTCTACACTGCCGGTCTATCTCAACGCCCTGACCGGCAAGAGTGTTCATGTGGTTACCGTGAATGACTACCTGGCAAAGCGAGATGCCGAGTGGATGGGGCGCTTGTATACTTTTTTGGGGTTGAGTACCGGAGTGATCTATTCGGGACAAAGTGCTGAAGAGAAACGAGCCGCCTACCAAGCCGATATCACCTACGGTACTAATAACGAGTACGGCTTCGACTATCTGCGCGACAACATGGCGTTCTCCATTGAAAACAAAGTACAGCGTGGTTTGGGCTTTGCCGTGGTGGATGAGGTGGATTCAATCCTGATTGATGAGGCGCGTACCCCTCTGGTTATTTCCGGCCCTGTCGAGGGTAGCCCGGACATTTACAATAAAATAAACGCACTTATTCCATCGCTGGTGAAGCAGGAGATGGAAGAGCCTGAGGATGAGGCGGACATCAAGGACTTCACGGTTGATGAAAAAAGCCGCCAGGTTTTTCTGACTGAATTAGGTCATCAAAAGGCAGAAGACCTTTTAGCGGAAGCGGGAATCCTGCCCGAAGGTGAAAGCCTCTATGATGTCGGTAATATTGGTCTAGTTCATCAGCTGAATGCCTGCCTGCGCGCACACTATCTCTATCAACGTAATGTGCATTACATTGTGCGTGATAATGAGGCGGTTATTGTCGATGAGTTTACCGGGCGTACCATGTCCGGACGACGTTGGTCTGAAGGGTTGCACCAAGCGATTGAGGCGAAAGAGGGATTGCCGATTCAGGCAGAGAACCAAACGCTGGCATCGATTACTTTCCAAAACTATTTCCGGCTCTATGACAAGCTCTCCGGGATGACCGGTACCGCCGATACTGAGGCGTTTGAGCTTCAGGATATCTATGGTCTGGAGGTGGTTGTTATCCCAACCAATCGCACCATACGGCGGACTGATCATGGTGATGTGGTCTTCTTATCGAAAGAAGAGAAATACCATGCGGCGGTTGATGAGATTAAAAAGTGCCAAGCTGCGGGTCAGCCCGTGTTGGTTGGCAGCTCGTCGATAGAGGCCTCAGAGACGCTGGACACGCTGTTGAGTAAGGCCGGTATTAAACATGAAGTGTTGAATGCCAAGCAGCATGCCCGTGAAGCACAGATCATTGCAGAGGCAGGCCGCCCGGGTGCGGTAACCATCGCCACACACATGGCAGGCCGGGGTACCGATATTGTACTGGGTGGTAATTTTGAAGTAGAGATGCAGATGCGCGGTGATGATATTACCGATCAGCAGCGTGAAGAGCTCTACCAAGATTGGCAGCAGCGCCATGAAGCGGTGATTGCCAGTGGTGGCCTGCATGTTATAGGCACTGAGCGTAATGAATCGCGCCGTGTTGATAATCAGTTGCGTGGCCGTGCAGGGCGACAGGGTGACCCGGGCTCCAGCCGATTTTATATCTCAATGGAAGATGATCTGATGCGTATTTTTGCCTCAGACCGTATCGCCAACATGATGCAAAAGTTGGGGATGCAAGAGGGTGAATCTATCGAACACCCCTGGGTCTCCCGCGCCATTGAAAACTCTCAACGTAAGGTTGAAGGACATAACTTCGATATTCGTAAGCAGCTGCTTGAGTACGATGATGTCGCAAATGATCAGCGTAAGGTTGTCTACGATCAGCGTGACGAGCTGATGGCGGCGGACGATATCTCCGAGACTATAACCGAGATGCGTACTTCGGTTATAAATGATGTGATCAGTCGCTTTATTCCCCCTGCAAGCCTTGAAGAGCAGTGGGATATTCCGGCGCTGGAAGAGACGCTTAAAGAGGATTTTGCAACTGAGCTGGCGATTCAAGATTGGCTGGCAGAGGATGACGACCTGCATGAGGAGCCACTGCGTAAGAGGATTATTGATGAGATAACCGCTATTTATGCCGAGAAAGAGGAGCAGGCGGGCAGTGATGTGATGCGCCGCTTCGAGAAAGAGGTGATGCTGAATGTGCTGGATCACCTCTGGAAGGATCACCTGGCCGCAATGGATTACCTTCGCCAGGGCATTGGTTTACGCAGTTATGCCGCGAAAAATCCGAAGCAGGAGTATAAGCGTGAAGCTTTTGCACTCTTCAGCTCACTGCTGGAAAACATTCAGATGGATGTTATTAAAGTACTGAGTCGAGTCAAGTTCTTGTCAGACGAAGATGTGCAGAGGGTTGAAGAGGAGCGCAGGCAGCGAGATGAGGTGGAGTATAAGCACGACCAGGTAACCGCGATGCAGAGCCAGGTACAAGAGGCGGGTTCGGCCGCTTTTGCCAAGCCAGCAAAGCGAGCTGAAGAGGCTCAGCCCTATGTTCGCGAAGGCCAGAAAGTGGGTCGAAATGACCCTTGCCCCTGTGGTTCAGGGAAAAAGTATAAACGTTGCCATGGTGAGCTGGGCTAGTGTTTAGTGCTTTGTAGCCCGCTGTGAGTCTGGGCAGTTTATGAGTTATACGCGCAATCTCACTTCTCTATTGATTTAACTCGTATAGCGTCTGGGAGGCGCTGAGTAAGCCATTATTTATACGCTTCATCTATGATAAGCGTATCCTCTTCAAGTGAATATGTTTCGAGGTACTTCACAAGGCGCACTCTCTCCTGAGCGGTGAGTGGTGGCTGCAGCTGCAGGTGCTTTTTATCCAGTCCCCGCTCTATCAGCGTGAGTAGGCGCTCCCATTGGTAGTCGTGGTATAGCTCTGCGACAACCGGTTTATGACAGCTGCCACAGCGTGTCTGATAAAATGAGAACTCATCTGAGGTCACGGAGGGCGGCGGCGGCCTAAAGCTGCACGCGGTGACCATGGCTGCCATTATTGCGAGTGTAACGACCCTTTTCATTTATCATCCTCTAGGGGGAGTATCCCCACTCTTTATCCGAGATTTTTCGTGCAACGCTCTTATTTTATTTTGTATTTTTCCAGGCGGTAATCGAGCGTGTGCCGGCTAATGCCCAGCAGCCGTGCCGCCTGACTCTTGTTGCCTTGTGTTCGGGCCAGCGCTTGTTCGATTAACTGACGCTCCAGTTCGGCCAAATTAACCCCTTCAGGGGGCAGCTCCCAGCTGTTTGATTGCGTGTTACTGCTGAGATCGGCTTGTAGCGTCTCAGGGTTTAGCTCTTTATTTGCGTAGAGCAGTACCCAGCGTTCACAGAGGTTTTTCAGTTGGCGCACATTACCTGGCCAGCCAAAATTTTCAATCAATTTGGCACCAGCGGGGGTGAATGCGGCGGGCTGTCGGTTGTGACTGGCGGCGGACTGCTCGAGAAACATATTGGCTAGCGGCATAATGTCTTCTCTACGCTCACGCAGTGCCGGTAGGTGCAGGGTGATGACGCTGAGTCGGTAGTAGAGATCCTCCCGGAATGACCCCTCTTTCATCATGGCGTGTAGATCTTTGTGGGTGGCGGCAATAACCCGCACATCAACATGGCGCGGGGCATCGGCTCCAATGGCCTGAATCTCCCCCTCTTGTAGAAAACGCAATAGTTTCACTTGCGCACTGAGCGGCAGGTCACCAATCTCATCCAGTAGCAGTGTGCCGTTGTCCGCCGCCGCAATGCGTCCATCCCGTGCTTGGCTTGCGCCGGTAAAAGCCCCTTTGGTATGTCCAAATAGCTCCGCCTCCACTAGCTGCTCAGGCAGTGCGCCACAATTAACCACAATCCAGGCATTGTCTGCCCGATGTGAATGACGGTGAATGCTTTGAGCAAGGTGCTCTTTGCCGGTGCCGGTCTCGCCGTTGATCAAAACATTGGCATCCGTATCCGCAATGCTATGGGCCTGTTGGTAGAGCAGTTGCATTTTATCCGAGCGGCTCTGTAGCTCTCCATTCTGGGCTGTCTGGAGTGCTTGGCGCAGACGTCTGTTCTCCCCTTTTAGTTTAGCGACCTGAATAGCGCGCTCCAGGATAGAGAGCACCTGCTCCTCTTTGAAGGGTTTTACCAGAAAATCAAAAGCGCCGGTTTTCATAATATCAACAGCGGCCTCGACACTGGCGTAGGCTGTCATGACAATAACCGTGGCGAAGGGGTCGACCTCAAGTACCGATTGCAGTAGTGCATGGCCATCTTGTATCGGCATTCGCAGGTCGGTGAGCAGTAGGTCAGGTTGTTGTTCTTGGTAGATTTTAAATGCTTCGGCACCGTGGCACGCTTGCAGAACCTGATAACCCGCATCTTCCAATTGAAAGGCCAGCACTTCACGAATGCCGGGGTCATCGTCTGCAATGAGAATAAGTGGTACTGACATGCTATGCCCTTGGGATAGTTAATGTGAAGCGGGTGACCCCATCGCTGCTCTGGCAGTCGAGTGTACCATCATGTGATTCGACAATTCTTGCACCAATGGCCAAGCCGAGACCGGTGCCCTCGGCACGGGTGGTGAAAAAGGGATCGAAGATGTGTCTTCGGTCATCTTCACTGATGGCTGGCCCATGGTTGCTAATGATGAGGTACCAATTATTCTCATCCAGAGATGAGTTCATGCTGACCGTGGTGTGAGGGTCTGAAAACTGCAAGGCGTTGAGCACCAGGTTGAGTATGACCCGCTGAAGTTGATCTCGATCACCGTGTATTTTTGTATTTGCAGGGTGTGCTTGGGTAAATTTGAGTGAGAGACCTTGGCTTTTGGCTTGTGGTTTGGCGGTCTCCAAAACATCATTGCACAAATCGAGTGGGTTGATGGGTTCGAGAGAGGCTTTGGGTGGCCGGGCATATTGCAGAACATGCTGGGTAATATCGTCTAGGCGAGTAATCTCTTTTTCTAGTCGGCTCAGCAGGGTGGCGGCTCTTTCCGGGTTGCTGGCAATACTGCGTTTAAGCAGGTCAACCGCCCCTTGCATGCTGGTCAGCGGATTGCGCACCTCATGGGCAATACCGGCGGCCATCTGGCCGAGTGCCGCCAGTTGTTCGGCACGTCTGGCGCGTTCATAGCTTAGGGTCAGCTCTTGCAGTGCCTGGTCACGCTGTTGTGCGGTGCGGCGGTGACGCTCTAACTCATCTTTGATTCGATCACTTAGCCAACCGGTTGTCAGGCCAACGACCACCAATAGCACCATGTCGCTGACAACCGGAATACTAAACATATATTCAGTGTGCAGGTGTGGCAGCAGGTAATGGGGGTAGAGTGCTGCGGCAATAATGGCCACCAGGGTTCCGCCCAGCACGCCTGAGATGAATCCAGCAAGAATAACCGGGATGAAGAACAGCTTTTGGGTGACCACCATCAGCAGCGACATATCAGGAATCTGCATGCTGTTGTGTGCAATGGTGATGCTGGCCAAGAGAAGTATGATGATGCTCCACTGCACTCTTGGTGAAAAATCAAAAAAGAGGTAAGTGAGTGAACGGAGGTATTTTCTCATGTTGCTCGCTTCTGGCGTGGATAAGGTTTCTCTGTTCAGTGTATCATTGGTTATTGTTTGGCGATATTTTCACGAGCCTATTTTGAGGAATTGATAATGGCGGTTGGCACCACAGAATTACCCACCATGCGACCCATTGGCGGCGTGCGTTTGGCCGCGGTGAGTGCGGGGATTAAAAAGCCAGGTCGAGATGATGTGGTTTTGCTTGAACTATCGGAATCGACGCGCTGTGCGGCGGCTTTTACGCAGAACGCCTTCTGTGCCGCCCCCGTGGTTATCGCCAGGCAGCACCTGAATGCAGCGGCTCCCCGTTATCTGTTGATCAATACCGGAAATGCCAATGCGGGTACTGGTGATGCGGGGTTGCAGGCTGCACAGCAGAGTTGCCACTCACTGGCCCGGGCTGCCGGTTGTCGGGATAATCAGGTTTTACCGTTCTCAACTGGAGTGATTGGTGAGACTCTGCCCGTTGAAAAGATTGAAGCGGTGCTGCCTGAGGCGGTTGCTAAGCTTGATGAGCAGGGCTGGAAAGAGGCGGCTTGGGGCATTTTGACAACCGATACGGTTGCCAAAGGAGCCTCATTTGAAGTTGATATTGATGGGCATACGGTAACCATTAGTGGAATATCAAAGGGGTCCGGCATGATCCGCCCGGATATGGCCACCATGCTGGCCTATATTGCCACCGATGCGGCGATTGCCCAGCCACTGTTGACTCAATGCCTAAAAAATCTGCTTAACCGTTCATTTAACCGGATCACCGTTGATGGTGATACCTCAACTAATGATGCCTGCCTATTGATCGCTTCAGGTGCCAGTACGCTCCCTGAGCTGAGTGATGAGAGTGATCCTCGATATAAAACACTGTTTTCAGCTTTGAGTGCGGCTTTTGAAACCTTGGCGCAAAAAATTGTCCGTGATGGTGAGGGTGCAACCAAATTGATTACCGTCGATGTACTTGAAGCGGCCAGTGACGCAGAGGCGCAAGCGGTCGCCTACACAGTGGCGCACTCACCGCTGGTGAAAACTGCTTTTTTTGCCAGCGATCCAAATTGGGGGCGTATTTTGGCTGCCGTGGGTCGAGCCGGTGTTGAGGCGTTGGTTTTGGAGCAGATCGAGATCTACCTTGATGATCTTTGCATCGTGAAAGGTGGGGGCAGAGCCGAGACGTATCGTGAAGAGCTTGGGCAGCAGGTGATGATGGGTGATGAGATTACCATTACCATTAAGCTGGCGCGGGGTGCTGTGAACTGTACGGTATGGACCTGCGATTTTAGCTACGACTATGTGAAAATAAATGCAGAATATCGAACCTAAGCGGAGTAGAGAAAAAAAGAGCACTCATGTGGCGGTGGGTGTTATTGGCAACGATAAAGGCGAAGTTTTAATCGCTCAACGCCACGTGCACCAGCATCAAGGGGGGTGTTGGGAGTTTCCGGGAGGCAAGGTTGAGTTCAATGAAAGTGTAGAGCAGGCGCTCTATCGAGAGCTACATGAAGAGCTATCAATAGAGGCGATGCAGGCGACTCCTCTGATCACCATTCCGTTTGAGTATCCAGCGTATCATGTCATATTGGATGTTTGGCGAGTGACTGCCTACAACGGAGTGCCGCGTGGCTGTGAGGGGCAGCCGCTCGCTTGGGTCAGCGTGGATCAACTGGATGAATTCTCCTTTCCAGAGGCCAATCGAGCCATTATTAGCGCGATACGACTCCCTTCACGCTATTTGATTACCGGTAGTCCGGCGGATAACCCCGAGTTGTTTATGCAGCGGCTTGAAAAAGCACTGAAACGAGGGCGTACACTGGTTCAACTACGGGCAAAAACATTGAGTGATCAGGCGTTTCTCTCTTTGGCCGAGCGGGTTGTTGCACGGTGTCATTACTATGGTGCGAAATTGTTGTTGAATGGTGATCCGTCACTCATGGCAGCGTTGCCGGAGGTGGACGGGATTCAACTCTCCAGCCAGCGTAGTTGTGGGTTTAGTGAGCGCCCCATTGCGGCAGATAAGCTGCTGGGGGTCTCCTGCCACACGCTGGAGCAACTTCAGCATGCGGTGAAGATTGATGCAGACTTTGCACTGCTTTCACCAGTGCTGCAAACCGCAACCCATCCAGATGCAGTGCCACTTGGCTGGCAGCAGTTTGCAGCACTGGTTGAGCAAATACCGCTACCGGTCTATGCCTTGGGTGGTATGAATATCTCTCTGGAAAATAAAGCACACCAACAGGGCGGGCAGGGTATTGCAGCAATCAGTGCTTTATGGGATGTGTGATTATGACTCGTTATCAAGTGGGTTAACGGCAGCAGGCTCACCCTTGATTCGATGCCCTTCACTTGCCCACTCACCCAGGTCAATTAATTTACAGCGCTCACTGCAAAAGGGCCGCCAGTGCGATTCGGCTTCCCATTTGACACTCTTTTGACAGGTGGGGCATTTTACTTGGGTGATGCTCATAATCCGCTCAGTGTAAGTTGAAAGTTAACAGGTTTGTGTACTTGTTGAGGGCGTGAGGTGATCGATGCCTCCATAAAGCGAACCGTGAAGCGGTGGCGACCACCACTCACCTCTGGAAAGGTATTATCCTCTGGGTTGACGCCGATTCTAATCATTTGATAGTGATTGCTGCTCTCCAGCGCCTGTTGGAAAAAACCATTGTCGGCCACTTTTTTCTGCGGTGAGGCGCTTTCACGCATAAGCTTGATCAGCAGGTCATTGGCGTGGCGCACCGGGCGTAGAAGTTGATGCCACAGCTTAAGATCGTATTGGCGGTTTTCAACCGATTGCTCCAGCCAAAAATGGAGCATCGGCAAGTCAAAGTCACAGGTGCCCCCGGCAATGGCTGAGCGCTGCTTGATATTGTTGATTAGCTCGTTTTGACGTAACTCCTGTCCCAGCACACCACTGATTCCAATCAGTTGATCAGAGTAACTATCTAACTGCTGCAGAATGGTATCCAGTTGTTTTTTATCGACCTCTGGTCGCTCTTTTAGCTGGGACAGCGCATTGCCTTGGCGCTCCATCTCTTTGATATATTCGGTTTTCAAGTCTGCGCGGTTAAGTACCTCGAGAATATCGATTAGCGAATTGAGGGCACCACGGCTATCCCAGCAGGTCTGGCCCGCAAGAAAGTGATCACTCTGTTGAAAGAGTAGCTCCAGACGGAGCAAGGTACGTACTCGTTCATTGAGAGGTTGTTCGTAGTAGACCATTTTTTGCACAAAGTTATCCGGTGGCGAAGCAATTTGTGCGATTGTCTAACACTTTGGGGCTTCTGACAAATGCTTGTCACCTAAATCCTGCAACTGTTCACTCTCACTCAGCGCAAGCTCTCGATCCGTATCGAAATTTTAAATTTTCGTCAATCACAATAAGGATTGCGCTCAAATTTAAAATTCCGCTACAAATCAATATCTTGCACTGCGCAAGCATGATCACTTGCAGGATCTAGGTGTCTGCCAGTTTCAAGTATTTCAGGTGCAGTTGTTGTACTTTTTCTTGCAGATCATCGATGCTGCCACTGTTCTCAATGGTGTCGTCTGCCGCTTGCAGGCGATCTTGCCGACTCATTTGTGAGCCAAGAATGGCTCTAGCTGATTTTTCATCAATATGGTCTCTCAGCATGGTGCGTTGTAGTTGCTGCTGCACCGGAGTATCAATAACTAAAACCCGCTCGACTGCACTCTGCCAGTGGTTCTCCAGTAGCAGCGGAATGCTCAAGATACAGTAGGGGGCGTTGTGGGATGCATCACTGCTTTTTTCCAGTATCCGCTGTCGAATGAGTGGGTGCAGAATGGCCTCTAGTTGCTGACGTTTTTCCGGGTTGGAGAAGATGATTTCACGCAGCTCTCGGCGCTTTAGCTGGCCACTGTTGTCGACTATTTGCCCACCAAACAGTCTGCTTATCTCCGGTAGGGCAGGTTGCCCAGGAGCCGTCACCTCCCGGGCAATCAGGTCGGCATCAATAATGGGTATGCCCAGTGAGGAGAAGAGCTCTGTTACCGTGGTTTTTCCTGAGCCAATACCACCGGTTAAACCTATTTTTAGCATGCTGAGAACTCTGCAGGTTAGTACAGCGACAATATAACATGGTCGCTGTACTAGGAGCTTTTCCGTAGTAGGCTCTTTCTTCTCGGACAGCCTCCTAGGCCAGCCCTGCAAACTCCAGATAAGCCTGGTTGATTTCAGCTCCCCAGATAAGCGTTATCCAACCGGCGGCGGCCAGATAGGGGCCGAAGGGAATGGGGATATTGCGATCCCGGCCTCGGGTGAGGATTAGCGTAATACCAACCACTGCGCCCACAATGCTGGAGAGTAGAATAATCACCGGCAATAGTTGCCAGCCCATCCAAGCACCCAGTACTGCCAGCAGCTTGAAATCACCGTAGCCCATCCCCTCTTTTCCGGTGAGTAGTTTGAAGAGCCAGTAGACCGACCAGAGAACCAGATAGCCTGCGGCGGCACCGATCAGGCTAGCGTGGCTATCCACAAATACCCCCGCCAGGCTAATGAGCAGCCCAAGCCACAGCAGTGGCAGGGTGATGTTGTCCGGCAGTAGTTGATGATCAAAATCGATCATGGTCAGGGCAATTAAAGACCAGCTGAAAACCATCGCCGCAAGCGCTTGCCAGCCGGCACCAAAATGCCAGGCAACGATAGCTGTCATCATAGCGCAGACTAACTCAATGATCGGGTAGCGAATGGCGATTGGGTTTTGGCATGAGCTGCACTTGCCACGCAGTAGAAGGTAACTGATTAGCGGGATATTCTCCCATGCACGAATCTTGTGATTGCAGTGTGGGCAACGTGATGCTGGGGAGGCGAGGTTGAAAGGGGTGGCTACTTTTTGCTCTGTATTGGGCTCTAGCAGCGTGAGGCATTGGCTGCGCCACTCGTTCTCCATCATTTTGGGTAGACGATGGATAACCACATTTAGAAAACTACCCACCAATAAGCCCAGTATGGCACTGAGTGCGATAAAAAGGCCGGGGTTTTGTTGCAGTGGCTCGAAGATGGCGTGCATCGCTAGACAACGGCTCCCATTTTGAAAATAGGCAGGTACATAGCGATAACCAATCCACCAATGATGATGCCCAGAAAGGCCATGATGAGTGGCTCCAACAGACTGGTGAGTCCGTCAACTGCATCATCTACCTCGGCTTCATAGAAGTCGGCAATCTTCTCCAACATCCCATCCAGCGCACCGGTCTCTTCGCCAATTGAAACCATCTGCAATACCATGTTGGGGAAAAGCTCGGCTTGGCGCATACAAACGGTCAGCTGCTGGCCAGTGGCGACCTCATCACGCATCACCGCAATGGCTTCACCATAAAGGCTGTTACCCACGGTGCCGGATACGGTATCCATCGCCTCTACCAGAGGCACGCCTGCGGCAAACATGGTTGAGAGGGTGCGAGCAAAGCGTGCAATGATCGATTTTTCCAGAATATTGCCAACGATGGGAAGCTTCAGAACAATGCGATCGAGTAAGCGATTAAATTGTTTGGAGTTCTCTTTCAATTTTTTTAAAACGATGGCCGCGATGACGATGATGCCGAAGACAAGGTACCAGGTCTCCTGAAGAAGCTCGGAGAGGTCAACGACAAACTGGGTCATTGCAGGGAGTTCACCGCCGAAGTTTTCAAACATTGACTGGAACTGGGGAACCACAAAAATAAGTAGAATCGCGGTCACTACAAAGGCGATCACCATCACCGCAATGGGATAGAACATGGCGCTTTTAACTTTCGACTTGATCGCTTCGCTTTTTTCCATATAGGTGGCGAGTCGGTGCAGTAAGCCTTCAAGAATACCCGCCTGTTCACCCGCAGCCACCAGGTTGCAAAACAGCGTATCAAACTGCTTTGGGTGTTTCGAAAGTGCCTCTCCAAGGGATAATCCACCTTCGATGTCGCTTTTTACCAGTAGTAGCAGTGCCTGCATCGAGGGGTTGTCATGTCCCTTGGCGACGATTTCGAATGACTGTACCAGTGGCACGCCGGCAGACATCATAGTGGCCAGTTGTCGCGCAAAGATGGTGATATCTTTGGTGGTTATTTTTCTTTTTGCTCCAGAACCGCCAAACAAAGGCTTTGGCTTCTTTTTCACCTTGATGGGCTTTATTCCTTGGCGGCGAAGCTCAGCTTTAATCAGTGCAATGGATGCGCCGTCCATTACCCCCTTAACGGGGTGGCCATTTTTGTTAATACCTTCCCAGGTGAAAGATCCTGATGGTTTTTTAGCATCTTTGGCCATGATGATTAATCCTTGGTTACGCGGTTGATTTCTTCAAGGCTGGTGAGACCCTGCAAAACTTTTTTCAAGCCGGACTCTCTGAGGTCAGAAATCTTTTCGACTTTGGCCTGGTCAGCAATTTGGATGGCGTTTCCCCCCTCCATTATGATGCGACCGATCTGATCTGAAATGGGCATTACCTGGTAGATACCCACGCGGCCCTTGTAGCCGTCACTACAGTGATCACAGCCCACCTGTTTATAGATGGTAATCTCTTTGGTTTGTACTTTGCTGACCTGCTCAGTTGTAAAGCCTTCATCCAGTAAGGTTTCAGAAGGAATGTCGGCCGGTTGTTTGCATTTTTCGCAAATACGCCGTGCTAGGCGTTGGGCAATAATGAGTGTAACAGCTGAAGCAATATTGAAGGGTGCGATGCCCATATTCATCATGCGCGAGAGTGTTTGCGGGGCATCATTGGTATGCAGGGTGGAGAGTACCAAGTGACCCGTTTGAGCCGCTTTGATGGCGATTCCGGCGGTTTCGAGGTCTCGTATTTCACCTACCATAATTACATCGGGATCCTGACGCAAAAAAGCCCTGAGAGCCACCGAAAAGGTGAGTCCTACTTTTTCATGAACATTAACTTGGTTGATGCCATAGAGGTTGATTTCAGCCGGGTCTTCAGCGGTGGAGATATTACGGTCTTCGGTATTTAAGATATTGAGGCCGGTATAGAGAGAGACGGTTTTACCACTGCCGGTGGGGCCAGTGACCAGAATCATGCCATAAGGCTTGGCCAGAGCATCCAGATAGAGTTGCTTTTGATCCGGCTCATAGCCGAGGGCTTCGATGCCGAGGCTGGCGCTGCTCGGGTCGAGGATCCGCATCACAATTTTTTCACCAAACAGTGTCGGGCAGGTGTTAACACGAAAGTCGATGGCGCGGTTTTTAGAGAGCTTCATTTTAATCCGGCCATCCTGCGGAATACGTCGCTCGGAGACATCCAGTGAGGCCATCACTTTTATTCGGGCCGAGACCCGTCCCGCCAGCGCGATGGGTGGTTGAGCCAGCTCATGCAGCATACCGTCGATGCGTAGACGAACGCGGAACTGCTTTTCATAGGGTTCAAAGTGAATATCTGAAGCGCCCTTATTGATGGCATCAAGCAGCACTTTGTGAACAAAACGCACCACCGGGGCATCATCAATATCGACATCGGTACTGGTATCGGCTTCCTCATCGCCAGAGCTGATATCGAGATTATCAAGGTCGCTATCACCAAAATCGGCCAGCGAGGTATCGGAGGCTTCGAGCATCTCATCGATACGCTGCTGCAACTTGTCATCTTCAACCAGGATCGACTCAATGGCCAGTCCGGTATTGAATTTTATCTCATCGATCGCCTGGGTATCGGTTGGGTCGGAGACGGCAACAAAGAGGTAGTTGCCGCGCTTGCTGATGGGCAGGCCACGGTGCTGGCTAATTAACTTAGGATCAACCAGCTTAATGATATCAATATTGATATCAACCTCGTTGATATCCAACAATGGCATACCAAACTCATTCGATGCTAGCTGAGCTAGGTTTAAGCTGGAGACGATGTTTTCCATGGCAAGATGGTTTACCAGTGTCCGTTTCGCTTCCTGCGCATCGTGTTGCGCTTTTTGCGCAGCGGCTTCGTCAATCAGGCCGTCCAGTACAAGCCGGCGCGCCAAGCCGCTAAGTCTTATTTGTTTGCTGCTCATATACACTTCTATGTGAGGTTTTAAATGATAGTTTGTAACGACTCGGCGTATTCATCTTTTACTTCAACTCGTCGTCGTTCTCGTACTTAGTCAGCCACATATCTTTATGTGCCTTCACTTTTATTGTACGAAAACGTATCAATTTGAAGGAAAATATAAACATGCTGAATGGGTACGATAATCTTTTCAGTATACGTGCTGCGACTGCATATTACACGCCTAGTACATCAACCACTCTATTATTGGCGGGTCAACGTTTCTGTTTGCTGCTTGGGGAGGTTATCGGCGCTTGCGGAAAAAAGTAAATGCTCTTACTCCCTCCATTAACCTACATTTTTCTCTGCTCTGTTTCGGGAGCAAATAATAACCGTGGCGGCACTTAGAAGTGAGACCAGCAGTGCGACCCCACGGGCGGTGAGTGCGGCGGCAACACCCGCTTCAAAATTTCCGTGTAGCAGCGAGGTGAAGAAGCCACTGAGCAGTTCTGATACCCCCATATTTCCAGGGATTATATTAATCACCAGCGAGATAAACTTGAGTGATGTGTAGAGCATTATAAGCTCGGCACTTACGGGGACATTGAATGTTGTAAAAAGAATCGCAAACAACAGTGCGTTGCTCATAAGAATGGCAAGATTAATGAGTGAGCTTGAAGCTAACAGGCGGCGGTTGCGAGCTAACCGAAAAAAAGCAGTGGCTAATGATTTGAGCCATGGCTGGGTTACGCTTGTAATAAGGTGGTGCTGAAAGTGCCAAACTAAGGTCAGCAGGATTGGCAGTATCAGGAGTATGCCGAGCGGGTAGGCTAGGTAGTCAGAGTTTTGTTTATAAAGATAAACAGAGAGCGCAATCAGTGCAACCAGCGTGAAACAGCTGAGGCGGATGATAAGCTGAAACCCGGCAATGGCAACGGTGTCGCTGTAGTCGATATTATGTTGTTTTTTGAGATAGAGGCTTTTGAGTGCAGTGCCCCCCTGTGCAGGGAGTAGCATGTTGGCGGTGCTGCTAAGAATGCCCACGGGAAGCCAGGTTCGCCATGATAGCTGTGTGCCAAGGCAGGAGAGCATGAGCGGTAGCAATACCGTCTGCAAGCCGAGCTGAATGACGGTGAGCAGGAGCAGTGCGGCAATGGTTGATGCGGGCAGCTCGATAACCGGTTGGAAGAGTTCACGAATACTCCAAGCGTAGCCGAGGATCACTAGCCACAGCACGATACTGACTATCTTTGTTGCGGCTGGTGTGAGAGAAAACGTCATCTTTTTTAAGGAGCCCCTAATCCAGGTGGTTCAGCGATTTGAAATGCGCTGTTAAAGATTCCATTTGAGTTAAATAGTAGCTGAACGCCTGCTGTTTTTGGTCAAGAATCGCCTGGGAGTGTGCCGCAATATCCATATTTTCAAGCCACTTTATGGCACACGCCTCTCCCTCGCTGTTATCAACTGGAAGTTGATTCAAGGTTGACATTCTCAGACCGTGCCATAGTTGAAATGTAGGCAGTCCAAGGGAGCAGGCGGCGACGCAGCCATGCAGTCGGGTGGAGAGTATGGCATCAAACTGCTGGTATGTTTCAAGGAGTGATTCACCACTGCTGATGATGTTTATTTTTGTGCGGGAGGCCACTGTTTTTAAATATTCAGCATCTCTTTTTGAGTGGCAAATTAGCTCGACATTTGTAAAGTGTTGCTGAACTTTGTGAAAAGTATTTATCGCATATTCGAAGCCCGACCTATCCATACGAATCAGGTTGCTATGGGGAGCCTGCAGCGTGATGCCAATTTTATTAAGCGAGTGGCGTGGTGTTGTTTGGTCGGAGCAGAAGAAGGCAGGGCAGGGAGCCTGTTGGGGTTGATAGAGGGTAAAGCAGCTTGCAGTCTGCGGGTCTCGCACGATAAAAAGTTCGGTGAGTTCGCGCAGTATCTGGTCAATTTTGTGTGTGGCAACCGGGGGTTTGGAGCTACCCACGCCCAAAAATGCGCAGTGAATACGCTGTTTGAGAATATGGCGTAGTAGCGGATCATTGCTGCGGTCGGTTTGTCGCAGTCGTAGTATTCGGGCAAAAAAACGGCCGCTATAGGGGCCTTTTAACAGATCACCTAAGCTTGGGAATTCTGAGCACCACTCAGGTGTGCCTGCAAAAATAACGTAGTCAAGCGCTTGCTTTTGATTGTCGCTCAGGGCATCTATGCGCTGCTGTTTATGGATGGGGTTGCGGTCGTAGATTCTCTTCTGATAATGGATGCCAGCAGCAGCCAGCAGGCGCTCGATACCCATCAGAATCACCTCATCTCCGGGATTAAATCCTTGTGTGGTTGAAAATAGAATAGTGGGCAATTTAGGCATGGGGTGGTTGTGGTCATTCGAGTTAAGATTGTTTGCTTTGCGCAGAGAAGTAGACATTGGCACCCTCTCCCACATCGTTAGCGAAGTGGCCGCTGCATCGCTTGCTGCCATCACTCTCAATGATATGGTAATGGTAACCGAAATCCTTGAGTAAAGCCCAAAGTTGTTCTGGTGAGTAGTCGAAACGTGCTGTCCAGAGTGGGTTAACCTCGAGTAGCAGCTCTGGTTGGTGTGATTTAAGCAGCTTGTTGGCACCTTTTAACACTAACATCTCCGCGCCCTCTACATCGCACTTAATAAGATTAATTGAGGTGATGCCATGGCGCTCTATATATTGATCGAGGGTAGTGGCCTCTACGGGGGTTCCTTTTGCGGGCGAACGACCATGGGGCCGAATGATGTGGTTGAGTGGATGCCCCAGTTGCTGGGTGCTGAATATCTCGCTGCCACAGTGGTCACTCACCACCTGTTGGTTTAGCTTGATTTGTGATTTGAACTGATTACGCTCAATATTTTTGTCTATATTACGATAGGCGAAGTCGCCCGGCTCAAAAGCGTGGATGCTGATGTCGGAATAGCGATGGGCGGCTTGCAGTGAGAACCAACCAATATTGGCGCCAATATCAATGAAGGTGCTGTTGTTGTTGAGTTGTTCGAGCAGTCGTTGGGTGATTTCGGGTTCATACTCACCACGGTAGATGCAAGGCTCAACCCCGGCTCCGGGGATTTCAGTGATATATCGTATCTCCAGCCCATTGGGCAGGGTCACCCACGCCTCTCCCGCCTCGAAAATGACTTTTTTGAGTGTATGTTTTTGGCCGATATTGCACCCCTGCTTCATCCACTCAGTGAGGTCAAATTGCTGGCTTCTTTCAGGGTCAAACAGGGCGGCATAGAGCCTTCGCAGCGGCGTGAACTGTTTTAGCCTGTTTGCCAGCGCGTGGCGTAATGATTTAAATCTATATTTCATCGGTTATTCAGTATTTTTCAGCGGTGGAAGGCGATTATAGACCTGTTGAGGGGTAATGTGCTTGAGGCACTCTCTATCGGGGCAGCGTATGGCTTTCTCTGGGTTCATCTGGTTATCGAAGCAGGGACGGCAGGGCAGCTCACTCTCCAGCACCATAGCACCGTTGAGTGCCGGGCCGGTGAGTGCGGCAGAGGTAGGCCCATAGAGAGCGAGCGTGGGAACCTTCATGACAGCTGATAAATTGGCAATACCGCTGTCATTGCCCACCACGGCGTGTGCTTGAGAGATGAGAGCCAGTGCATCGAGCATTGAGGTTTTATCCACTAGGTTTATAACACTCTCTTGTTGGGATATACGGCGGACAATCTTTTGCGCTTGCGCTTGGTCATCACCGCCACCACCGAGTATGACCCATTGAAAGTCGGCCCCTAAATTGACCAGTTCGGCGTAGTGGCTGGCAGGCCAAAATCGCCACGCTGCATTTCGCCCACCCCCCACACCCAGCACAATGTAGGGGCGGGTAATCTTATGCTGTTGCAGTAAGCGGGTGACATCATCCATTTTATGGCTGGGCATAAAGGGGGGAGAGGCGAGTAGTTGATATTGTGGCTCAGGGGCATAGCGCTGGTGTAGGGTGAGGCGGCTCTGCTCGTCACCGGCATCAACGGGTCTATTGATGGCTGATTTTTGCAGCCAGTTGGTTTGTGTGTGAATACCCACTCTCTGGTGGCAGCTAGACAAGCGGGCGAGGAGCAGCATATCAGGTTGATTAGATAAAAAACTGATCACGACGGCTTGATAATGCCCTTCTCTGACCGCTTGAAGGCGCTTTAGCCAGCGAAACAGGTAGCGGATGAGGCCAAAGCCTCGAAACTGGCGCTCTAAATAGTGAATATCCCCAATCAGTTCGTTGTGTGAAAGTAGCTCATTGCCTGCGTTGGGGTAGGGGATGATCAGGTCAACTTTCTCTGCATCGTATTTAGCCAGCAGTGCTTTTAACGAGGGATAGATAAAGCACCAGTCGCCAATACCCGAAGGGCCAAGATAGAGGATTTTTTTCATGAAAGCAGTTGCTTGCAGTACTGCTGGCTGGCCAGTGCCCGCGCCATCCAGCCATTGCACCAGCGCAATAGCGTGAAGCGTTTGGTGAAGTGCTTGGTCTGCTGATAATAGAAGCGCCCCTCGGGGTGGTACATATTGTCCAGGGTCCAGCGGGTGATCTTTTCTGCCAAACCTGGGTACTCTTTTTCGTGGCGCGCAAAGGTGAGGATGCCTTGGGCGGCACCGTGAATGTCGTGGGGGAAATCCACATCGTGCATCCAGCGGGGGGAGCCGTCCGGATTGAAGAGTTTCTCGGCGTAGAATGTCAGGCCATTATCATAGCTTCTCTGCCACTGATAATCGTTTGTCGCATCCATGTAGCGCTGCAGAGCGTCGAGGATGAAGCCGGTGTGGTAGTTGTCGTGGCTGATGCGTGAATCGCTGGGTGGGTCGGTGTACCACCAGGCGTGATAATCGGTCTGTTGGTTGATCACATAGCGCACTAGGCGTTCAGCGGTTTGTAGGTGTTCACTTTGGTTGCTAAGGGCGCTGTATTGGGCGATGACGGTGCCGATCAAAATGCTGACATCCATAACCCGCATACTCATGGGCATCGGCATGTACCCAAGGCAGAGTTCATCGGCTTGATCTTTGAGAGGGGTCAGGTCATTGAGTAGAAACTGAATGGTGCTGGCAACGACCTCCAGGTAGTGAGGGTTTTGGCTGCATCGATACCCCTCTAAAAACGCCTCGCAGACAAAACAGCTGACCACGGCATTGGGGGTGTTGGTGGGGGCGTAAAAGCCCGGGTCTTGCCACGGATAATGGTAGCCCCAACAGCTGCCTGACCAGTTGCCGGGTGAGCGGTTCTGCTCTATCAGTGTCAGCAGTTGTTCAGCTTCAGCACGGTGTTGTGGGTTGTTTGAGATCCGATATCGATCAAACAAGCCCATGGCAAAGAGTGCCAGCCCCTTGGGGTTATATACTTTGGGGTTAAGCAGTAGAGGCCGCAGGTTGATCGGCGAGCGCATCACCCCTTGAATGGCGACCAAACGAGGCCATTTTGACCAGCCAAGGGTGGCTTTGAGTAGTGGACTGTTGAGTCCGTCATGCTTGTTGTAGCCACGCCACGCTTGCTGGCGGCTATAGTCATAGAGCTGGTCGAGTACCGTCTCTATCTCTCTATTATCAATCGGCATCGTAACGACTCAGCGTATTCATCTTTTGCCCCAACTCTTGGTTGTTTTTGTACTCAATCGGTCACCTAGCGTGCGAAAATGCCTCGATTTGAGGCGAAATCTAAACACGCTAACAGTTACGTTGTTTTATCTTCAAACTGCATCATCCACATATGGGTCAATAACATAAGGTAAAGCATGAAATAATGCCAGCGTAGTCCGGTGCGCGGCGGCTGCTTTTGTACCCAATCGATAAAGGTGTAGTTAAACAGTCCATGCCGCTCGGTGATCTCCCGGCTTAACCAGCGGTTGGCAAGTGGCTTGAGCTGCTGATGAAAGAAGTGTGGTGAGTCCAGTTGGAAGCCGCTCTTAGGGCGGTGCAGAATTTCAGCGGGTAGCAGCCCTTTTACGACCTGGCGCAGATACCCTTTGGCTCCTCCTCTCATGAGTTGTTCGAGGCTGAATTGCTGCATGTGGGCAATCAAGGGCGCATCTACAAATGGCGTGCGTACCTCAAGCCCCACCGCCATGCTGACACGATCCTCCTGCCAGAGTAGATCATTGACCATTTTGTTGTGCAGCTCAAATTTCGCCATTGAGGCGATAGGCGATTCTGTTTTGGGCCAGCGCTGTTCAAGCTGTTCAAAGCTGTTTTCGAGTGGTTGATCTAACATCCTCGGGCCGTAGATCCGCTGGCGCATGGTGGGGTCATCCCACACATTGCGCAGCAGGCCGTAGAGCTGCGGCCAATTGCCCAGCTGTTGTAGCATCTGCATCGCCCTTTGCGGCTCACTCCACGGGGTGCGTTGCAGGGTGTTTATCAAGCGGTTGCCCATCGCACCCAACGGGCGGCTGGCCAGCCTGGGAAGCCAGCGGCTGAGGCTTTGGCACTGGCTAAATATTTTATGGGCATTGTAGCCGAGAAACAGCTCATCGCCGCCTAAACCTGAAAGCACCACCTTAACCTCTTTGCTGGCCAGTTGCGCCAGCTGACTCACTTGCAGGGCGTTGACCTTCGGTGTCTCCAGGTGCCAGACCAGATTCAGCAGCTGTTGCTCCAGGTTGCCGCCAATTTCAGCTTGTTGATTCTGAATGCCTAATAGTCGAGCTGTGCTGGCGGCATTGATCGCTTCGTTTGGATCATCACCCACCGCAAGGGTAAAGCTGCGTAGCGGCTGTTGCTGTACGGCAATGGCGGCGATAGTGGCTGAATCAATGCCACCAGAGAGGTAACAGGCCACCTCTACATCGGATGTGAGGTGTTGCTCTACGCTGTTACGCAGCTGTGAAAGGGTGTCGCTGGTGGGGGTTGTGGGCGTTGTGGTGGCAGGAATCAAGTGCTGTTGCAACGGGCGGCTGGGCTGCCAACTCAATACGCTGCCCGCTGCTAGTTGTGATACCCCTTCAAACAGGCTTAGCTCTCCGGGTAGGTAACGGAAATTCATAAGCTGGTGCAGCGCATTATGGTTGAGTTGGCTCTGTTGTGGCTGGCAAGCGGGCAGTGCCTTGGCTTCTGAGGCGAAGTAGAGCTGATCACCTTGGTGTTGAATAAACAGTGGTTTGATACCTTGCGGGTCACGCACCAGAAAACCCTGTTTGAGCTGGTTGTCCCACAGGGCGAAACTATACATGCCGCGTAACTGTGCAAACCCCTGCCACCCTTTTGCACGATAGAGTTCGAGAATCACCTCAGTATCGGAGTGGTGTTGAAAGGTGTGGCCTTGTGCCGTTAGGGTTTTGCGTAGTGTTTGATAGTTGTAGATTTCACCGTTAAAGCTGATGCAGTAGCGCCCATCATGGCTTGGCATTGGTTGTTGGCCGCCATCGGGGTCGATAATGGCCAGGCGACAGTGGCCGAGCGCGGCGTGGTCAAACAGTACTGCCCCCTCACCATCTGGGCCTCGATGGCGCAGGGTGTGTACCATCGATTTCAGTGCGGCCACTGTATTGGCGTGGATCGGGGCAGCGGAAAACCAGCCGGCAATGCCACACATGTTACGGCTCCAACGTGGATTGGTAGTGTTGCAGGGGGGCCGGAAAGGTGGTGATGCAGTGCGTTACAAACTGAGCAACATCGATGGTTTCATCCAGTAGTTGCTGGCGGGCTTGTTGCCAGTGGCTTTTAGGGTGGGCTAACAGCTCATCAATACACGTTTCAAGAGCAGGCCACTCAATAGTGTGCAGGTTTTTGACCAGACCAAATCGGTGCTCTTGTTGTGTGGTGTAGCCGCGCCCGGTCTCTGCGGCATAAATAGCCGGTACCCCCAGTACCGCACACTCCGAGGCCATGGTTGCGCTCTCGCCAATAAACAGCGTGCTGAAAGCCATCACATGGTGCACTTGGTTGATATCACCCTGATAACGGAGTGGCTCCATTGCCGGGCTGAGCGGTGCTTCAGAGGAGATTAACACCTTGCCAAGGGGGGTAAGTTTATTGATCAACTTTTCCAGTAGTACCTCACTCCAACCATTTTCACCCACGTCATGATTGGCCTGCCAGGAGACCAGACGCAGAAAGAAGGTGTTACCTTGATTGCTCAGGCCGTTTGCAATGGCCACTTCACGCTCAGCGGTGAAGTGATTGGGGTGTAGATAGCTGAGTTCATGATAGCCGTGATAGCGAATATGGCGACGCTTGGGCAGCCAGGCGTGGTAGCAATCGGGCACGATCACCGCAGAGGCGAGCGGGTAGGTGATGGCGTTTTGCAGGGTGGCATTCTCTGTGTCATAAAAGACCAGTGACGGCACGCCGGTCAGCTTGCCCACATGGGCGATAAAAACCCCGCCAATCGCCGCCATCACATCAGGGCGGCTCTTCTTTACCACCTTTAATAGTGCCAGATCCCGACAGACCAACTCCTTGCCCAGCGAAAAGAGTCCGCCCTTACCTAAGGCGGAGAGCGGGTGGTGCTCCAGCCCCATGCCATCCAGCAGTTCCAGTGCGCACTCTTTATCGCGGCTGGTGATGATGATCTCATGCCCTGCGGCTTGCAACAGCTGGATTGGCCGCTGAAAGAAGTGAACATGAGCGGGGTGGCCAATATCAATTAACACCCTCATTTGCGGTTTTTATCCTGATAGAGCAGTGCGGTGATCTGCTCAGAAATCAGCCCGATCAGAAAAATAATCACCGCACTACTCAGCAGCATGGCGCTCATATTGGTAAAGCGACCTTCGGTGAAAAAAGTGTAAGCGTAATAACTTAAACCAATCGCGCCGTGCAGCAGGCTAATGGGAATAAACAGTTTGAGTGGCGAGTAGAGGGTGCCTACCTTGAAAATGATTAATAGAAAACGTACCCCGTCGCGCCAGATGTTAATGTGGCTTTTGCCCTTGCGTTGTTGCACCTCAATCGGCAGATAGGCCACCGCATAACCGGCACGAAAGAAAGCCATGGTGCTGGTGGTGGGGTATGAGAAGCCGTTGGGTAGTAGATGCAGAAACTCACGAAACTTATCGGCGCGTACCGCACGAAAGCCGGAGGTGAGATCTTTTATGGTGTGCCCGGTCATCCAACTGGCCAGTTTGTTATAGGTGGTATTCGCCAGCAACCGGGCAAGCCCCGCCTGCCCTTTGCGGTCACGGGCACCCACCACCATATCGTAGCCCTGATCCAGCTTATCCAATAGTGGCTGAATCTCTTCAGGCTGGTGCTGCCCGTCGGCATCCATAAACAGCAAAATATTCCCCGAGGCAGCGCGTGCGCCAGATTTTATGGCGGCACCATTGCCCATGGCGTAGGGGTGGCTGATGCACTTGACGTTGTTGTCAGCACAAATTTCTGTGGTGTTGTCGGTTGAGCCGTCATTGACAATGATAATTTCAGCATCAGGCTGGGTTTTCAGGAGTAGCGGAAGAAGGTGTTGTAGCGAGGTGGCTTCATTTTTGGCGGGGATCACAATGCTGATCATGCTCTATCCATCTAAATCATTTTCGCCCATGTTATCATTTTTTTCTCCGTAAGGGTGAGAGGGGTTGCTTGGGTTGTATCATCTCTAATAATAAAAAAGCCCCGCTCAGCTGAGCGGGGCTTCGAGTCGCCGGCTTTGGCTTCTTTGTTATAAGTTGTTCTTCTCTATATCTCTAAGTGCCGCAGGATTGGTGACGGTTGTGGTGTTGCGCCAGGTAATGCTGCTGGCACCGACCGTGGGGGTGAATGTGATGGTTAGCCCATCAACACCCGCGCCAATGCCTGTTTCCAGCGTCGCTACGATGACTCCATCTGCTACAGTAGCGCCGGCGACCTCTGTGGTTGGGGTAAAGTCAGGAATGTTGACAGTGCCGGTATCGCAAGTATCCGGTACTCCACCCGCTTCCTGGATGCAAACAGAAACTGCAGTTTTAAGGCTGCCCACAGAACTCATGGCGTTACCAACTTTCGCTTTGATGGTGTAGTCCGAATAGGCAGGAATGGCTACGGCGGCCAGTATGCCGATGATCGCGACGACGATCATGAGTTCGATGAGGGTGAAGCCTTGTTGTTTTTTTATGATCATGATGTGTTCTCCACGGTGTTGTTTAATTCAAAAGTATCTACTTGCCCTCAGAGACTGCTTTAACCTTTTGGGGGGCAGTGACTTCGGAATCGGCTGATTGCCTTGCTTGTGTAAGCTGCATTCAGTGTGCCAAGTTGTCTTTTTGAAATCAAATGTTTTGTTTTATTTTGAGAACGCTTTCTTTTTCAGGGTGTTGTATCTATTTTATTGTTTGATTTCTATTGCGATCTATTGGTATTGATGTTAGATGATGTGACCATTTTTGTCAGCATTCGCCCTGCTGTGACTCTACTTTGAAAGGGGGTGACCCTCTATTTTATGGTATTTGTTGTGGTATTTATTCCATGTCGAGTTTTTTCAGGCGATAGCGCAGGGCGCGGAAGGTGATGCCGAGTAGTTCGGCGGCTTTGGTTTTGTTGTGGCGGGTTTTTTCCAGTGCTTTTTGTATCAGCTCTCGCTCGATGGACTCCAGGTGCTCTTCCAACAGAATGTTGTCATTGGCTGCCGTCGCGGTGACGGCCTGTTGCGGTGGTGGAGTGGTCTCTGTGGCGGTCTCGAGTGGGCTCGATCTCTCAGCTTGTTGCGGTAGTTGCAGGTCACTGAGAATGATCTCCTCTCCTTCGCAGAGGGTGAGGGCGCGTTCAAGAATGTTTTCCAGTTCGCGGACGTTGCCGGGAAAGTGATATTGATAGAGTGCTTGCTTCGCTTGTTCAGTGAGTTGTGGCGGAGCGATCTCTATCTGTTGGGCCAATTTTTTGATGATGTGCTCTGCCAGTTGTGGAATATCCTGTTGACGCTCACGCAGCGGAGGAACCCGCAACTCAATCACATTGAGCCGATAGAAGAGATCTTGGCGAAACTTTCCGGCCTCTACCAGTTGGGCGAGATCTTTGTGGGTGGCGCAGAGAATGCGTACATCGGTGGATAGCTCTTTGTCACCCCCTACGGGGCGTACCGCCTTTTCCTGAATGGCTCGCAGCAGTTTTACCTGCATGTGAAACGGCAGGTCGGCAACCTCATCTAAAAAGAGTGTGCCGCCATCGGCAGAGAGGAAAAGCCCCTGTTTGTCGGCAATAGCGCCGGTGAAGCTGCCCTTTTTGTGGCCAAAAAATTCACTCTCCATCAGCTCGCCGGGTATTGCGCCACAGTTGACGGGGATGAAGGGGCCTTCGCTGCGAGGCCCCTTGTCGTGTATGAGTCGGGCCACCAGCTCCTTGCCGGTGCCTGATTCACCGCTAACATAAACCGGCGCCTGGCTGCGCGAGAGTTTGGCAATCATCGAGCGAGTGGTGCGCATGACGCTTGACTCGCCGAGCAGGGTATCTCGCGAGCGCCGATCTTTATCCGAGGTATTATTCAGTTTGAGTGCTGATTTGACCAGGTTGCGCAAAATGGGTAGTTCAATCGGCTTTGATACAAAGTCGAACGCACCGTATTTAAGTGCTTGTACTGCCGACTCGACGTTGCCGTGAGCGGTGATTACCGCACACGGCATCTCCGGGGCTTTCAGTTGCAGGTGCTCTACTAGGCTGAGTCCATTGCCATCGGGTAGCCGCATATCGGTGAGGCAGATATGGAATTTATGTTTTTGTAGCAGGTTGTAAGCCTCTTTGAGTGTGGCGGCGGTGAAGGATTCGATGCCCATGCGCCCTAGGGTCAGCATCATCAGTTCACGAATGTCGGGTTCATCATCAACAATTAAGGCTAGGTGGTTGCTCATAGTCTCTGCTGTGTGGTGTCCAGGTTGCTGAAGGTGATTCGGAAGCGAGCGCCGCTGTTACTCTTTATATAGTCTAGCGTTGCATGATTGCATTCGCATAATTCTCTCGCAATGTAGAGGCCGAGTCCAGTGCCGCTGTTTTCTGTGGTGTAGAAGGGTTCGAAGATGTGTTCTGCATCCGCTGGGCTAATGCCGGGGCCATGGTCCTCTATATCGAGATAGGGGCGCTGGTGGGCGGGTGATATGCCATAGTGCAGCTCTACTTTAGGAGCCTTGGGGTAGTTACGGCTGTGGTGTATGGCGTTATTGCAGAGGTTGGAGACGATCTGGTAGAGGTGGGTTGGATCCACGGCGATGGTTTCACTGCTGTTGATGTGGATTGCAATATCGTTGGTGTCGATTTGGTTGCTGCTGGTGAGCTCGTCTAAAAAGCTTGCGAGCCACTCATTCATGGCGATGGTGGTTGGCTTGAACTCTTCACGTCGGCTCAGCTGTAAAATGCTCTCAATGATGGTGTTCATGCGGTTGGAGTGGTTGCTGATGATTTCGATCAGACGCTTATCCTCTTGCTCCAACGCCGGGGACTCATCCAGCAGCTGGGCGGCGTGGCTGATGGCCCCCAGCGGGTTGCGGATTTCATGGGCAATGCTGGCAGTTAGCTGGCCAAGGGAGGCGAGCTTAAGGTGTTGGACCCGCTGGGAGAGGGCGGAGCTGTCTTCTAGGAAAATAATGGTGCCGTGTTCTACTTGGCTGCCCAACAGCTTGAAGTGGGCGCTTATTTCCGTGCTGTTTTGTGCTGTTTTGAAAGGGCTGTCGGGCTGCTGCTTTGTCTCTGCCCAGTGCTGGTAGTGATGCTGTAACGAATCGGATAGCTGGTTGAGTTGGCTGCTTTTGTTCGGCTGCCCCAAGAGTTGCAAGGCGGTTTGATTGATCAGGCGGACCTGTTGGTTGTTGTCGATCACCAGAACACCCGACTGTAATAGCTGCATGACATGTTGATTCAGCTGCGCGAGATTGGCCAGATCGATGCCTCGCTGTTCGGCCAGCTGTTCGCTCTCTTTTAATCGGCGGTTAAGGGCGGCGCTGAGTAGGGCCACCGCAAAAAAAGTAGCGCCCAGTAGGCCAGCTTGTGTGTAGTTGACACTGATTTGGTCAATCAGCTGGCTGTAGCTTCGCTCCCCTAGAAGAGCCAGCGTGGCGAAGGAGGCGATAAAGGTGGCACCCCGTTCAGGCAGTAGTAGCGCGGTGCCGATAATGGTTATGATGAGCAGTATTTCAAGAGAACCCTCGCCACTGTTAAGGGCGTGAGTCAGTGTGGTGATGGCGATGATGTCGATGATGGCATAAAGATAGACCTGGGTGCCAAAGCGGGGCCACTGTTTGTGAATGGCGATTGAGCTGGCCACCGAAAAGAGTAGGAACAGCAGGCTGGCATTTTGGAAGAGCGCTGAGTGCGTTGTCTGCAGGGTGCTATTTGCGGTGGGAAGTAGCGTTAATCCGAAAAGTGTTGTTGCCAGTATGATGCGGAAGATGTTGAACAGGCGCAGGGTGCGCCAGCGATCTGTTTGCGATGGCGCTATTGCCGGGTGAGGCACTAGTAGCGACGTCCCACGCTAAAATCAAGCAGCTGATTAAGTGCGCCGCGAAACGGAGAGTCAGGCAGGTGAGTGAGTGATTCTCTGGCAACTCCAGCTTGGCGCTGGGCGATTTCAGCGGTGTAGTCGATTGCCCCAGTTGCAGTGATCGCTTCACTCACTTGGTCAATTAAACTGCGGTCACCATTAATGATGGCGTTGCGAATAGTCTCCCGCTGTTGTTCGGTGCCAGTGCGCATGGCATATATCAAGGGGAGGGTGGGCTTGCCTTCGGCGAGGTCGTCGCCTACATTTTTGCCCATCTCTTCAGCGGTGGCGCTGTAATCCAGTACATCATCTACCAATTGATAAGCGATGCCTAGGTGCAGGCCAAAATCAGCCATCGCTTTCTCTTGTGCTGGGGTGCTGTTGCTGACCACTGCGCCCAGTTGTGTTGCTGCTTCAAATAGTTTGGCTGTCTTGCAGCGGTTGGCCGCCATATAGCGCTCTTCGCTGGTGTCTGGGTTGCGGCTGTTGAGTAGCTGCATCACCTCACCCTCAGCAATAGTGTTGGTGGTGTGAGACATGATCTCCATAACGCGCATACGGTTGAGCGATACCATCATTTCAAAGGCGCGGGAGTAGAGGAAGTCGCCCACCAATACGCTGGCCTGGTCACCCCAGATGGCATTGGCGGTTTCTGAGCCGCGACGCAGCAGCGAGCTGTCTACCACATCATCGTGCAGCAGTGTGGCGGTATGAATGAACTCGACAATGGTCGCCAGGTTGATATGCTCGCTGCCTTGGTAGCCAAGGGCGCGAGCAGTCAGCAGCAGCAGCATTGGGCGCAGACGTTTGCCACCGCTATTTATAATGTGGTGGCCCAGCTGGTTGATGAGTGCAACATCAGAGTGCAGGCTATCTGTGATCAGTTGATCAACCGAATGGCGCTCCTCTTCGATTAGCGCCTGTATTTCAGTTAGCTCACGATCGTGCTGTTTTATGGTAAGTGTGTCAGACATTAAAATATATTCATAATCTGGCTGTTGTTTGAGTCGATAAATCTACCTTGCCCAATCTCAGGATGCAAACGCTATCGCATTTATTCTGTGATTTTGAATGGGGTTTTACCCTGATGATGAATTATATAGCGTAAATAATTTGACGGCTGTGGCAGATGTGGTTAAACTTTGCCGCCTCGAATACGTATGGTTTATAAGTTTACGCATTGCGCAGCCTAATTGAGGTGGTGCGGGTGCAGAGTTGGAGATTTAACATGTACGCTGTAATCAAGACCGGCGGAAAGCAATATAAAGTATCTGAAGGCGAAACCCTGAAGATTGAAAAACTGACTGCTGAGGTAGGTGGTACAGTGGCATTTGATGACGTTTTACTGGTTGCCGACGGTGAAGATATCAAAGTGGGCACCCCTCGAGTAGAGGGTGGCAAGGTAAGTGCTACTGTGGTTTCCCATGGTCGCGGCAAGAAAGTGATGATTATCAAGTTCAAGCGCCGTAAGCACTACCGTAAGCAGGCGGGTCATCGCCAGTCATATACTGAGGTCCAGATTACCGGAATCTCGGCTTAACTAATTTGTAAGGGGTTTAGCAATGGCACATAAGAAAGCGGGTGGTAGTACTCGTAACGGTCGCGATTCTGTCTCCAAACGCTTGGGTGTCAAGCGTTTTGGCGGTCAAGTGGTGGCTGCTGGTAACATTCTGATCCGTCAGCGTGGCACACATTTCCACCCGGGTCTGAATGTCGGCATTGGTAAAGATGATACACTTTTTGCAAAGGCAGATGGTCGTGTTGTTTTTGAAGTGAAAGGCCCTAAAAATCGCAAGTTTGTGAGCGTATTGGCGGCTTAGATAGAAAAGCGTGATTCTGAAAAAGAAGCCCTGCCTTTTTGGTGGGGCTTTTTTGTTATTTCAGCCCTATAAGTTTGGCTGAATCCACTGGGGCGTTGCCCCTTGGCGGTGTTGGTTATGAAGTTTGTTGATGAAGTGGTCATTATGGTGGAAGCAGGCAAGGGCGGCAATGGCTGCGCTAGCTTTCGTCGTGAAAAATATATCCCTAAGGGTGGCCCGAATGGGGGCGACGGGGGTCACGGGGGTAGTGTCTATCTGACGGCAGATGAAGGGCTAAACACGCTGGTGGATTTTCGTCATGTGCGCCGCTATCGAGCAAAGACCGGTCAGACCGGCATGGGGCGCGATATGTACGGAAAAGGGGGGGATGACATCTATGTGCGTGTGCCGGTAGGGACGGTGGTTACCGATGTGGATACTGAAGAGGTGATGGGTGACTTAACCACATCAGGGGATGTACTGTGTGTCGCCATGGGTGGCCGTGGTGGCCTAGGCAATACCCATTTCAAAAGTAGTACCAACCGAGCGCCGCGCCAGTTTACATCCGGTAAAGAGGGTGAGCAACGCGAGCTGCGGCTAGAGCTGAAGCTGCTGGCAGATGTGGGTCTGCTTGGTCTGCCTAATGCGGGTAAGTCGACACTGGTGCGCTCGGTCTCTGCGGCTCGCCCTAAGGTAGCGGACTACCCATTTACTACACTACACCCCAATCTTGGGGTGGTCAGTATCGAATCGCACCGTAGCTTTGTGATTGCTGATATTCCTGGTTTGATTGAAGGGGCTGCGGAGGGCGCGGGCTTGGGGGTGCGTTTTCTGAAGCATTTGGCGCGTACCCGCCTACTACTCCACCTGGTTGACCTCTCCCCCTTTGATGATGACCGCGATCCGGTTTCCGATGTGCAGCTGATCATCGGGGAGCTGGAGAAGTTTAGCCCAGAGCTGGCCTGTAAAGAGCGCTGGTTGGTACTGAATAAGCTTGATTTGATTCCCGAAGATGAACGAGAGGCGCGTTGTCAGGCGGTTGTTGATGGTTTGCAGTGGCGCGGGCCGGTTTATAAAGTGATCGGTTTGAGCGGAGAGGGAACCCGTGACCTGATGTACCACATTATGGAGCATGTCGAACGGGCCAAGCAGGCAGAATTAGAGCAGCAAGCAGATGACACAAAGTAGGCGACAACAGCTCGGGCACTATAAACGCTGGGTGGTGAAAATTGGCAGCGCGCTACTGACCAATGATGGTGAGGGGCTCGACCACCAGGCGATAGCGGCGTGGGCTGCTCAGTTGGTGACTCTGCGCAAGCAAGGCGTTGAGGTGATACTGGTCTCATCCGGTGCCGTAGCAGAGGGCGTTACTCGTCTCGGTTGGAGTGCGCGACCGGAGACGCTGCACGAGCTGCAGGCGGCAGCCGCCGTTGGTCAGGTTGGTTTGGTGCATACTTATGAGAAGGCGTTTCAGCAACATGGCTTGCACTCTGCGCAGATTCTACTGACCCATGATGATCTTTCCAATCGTACCCGTTATCTCAACTCACGCGGCACCCTCAATACACTGGTGGCATCCAATATTATTCCGGTTGTTAACGAAAATGATACCGTATCAACCGATGAGATCTGTTTTGGTGATAATGACACCTTAGCGGCGCTGGTGGTTAATCTGCTTGAGGCGGATCTTTTGGTGATATTGACCGATCAGCAAGGAATGTATGATTGTGACCCTCGCCATAATGAAAATGCACAGTTACTGGATCAGCTCTCCGTGAGTGATCCATCGCTTGTGAAAATGGCGGGTGGTGGCGGTGCGCTAGGGCGTGGCGGAATGGTGACCAAGGTTCGGGCTGCAAAGTTGGCGGCGCGCTCTGGTGCGGTGACTGTGATCGCGTCGGGTCGTCAAAATAGTGTATTACAATCGATCTTTGAGGGTGAAGCGCAAGGTACACTGCTCTACCCGGATAGCGAGCCGGTGAGTGCGCGCAAGCAGTGGCTGGCGGGGCATCTTCAGAGTTGTGGTTCGTTGTTGCTGGATGAGGGCGCGGTAAATATTCTGAAGCAAAAGGGCGGCTCGTTGCTGCCGATTGGTGTTAAAGCGGTGACGGGGGATTTTCGTCGCGGTGAGCTGGTGGTTTGTCTGGATGCGAAGGGGCGTGAAGTGGCACGGGGTCTTATAAATTATGCAGCGGATGAGGTAGCTAAAATTATTGGTCACCCGAGTAATGATATTGTAGGGTTATTGGGTTACCTCGACGATGAGGAGCTGATTCACCGGGATAACTTGGTGATGAGTTAAGCGGGGTTGTTTGCAGGCATAAAAAAACCCGCGATGCGGGTTTTTTTATGCGCAGCTTCTATTTTACTAAGCTGCAGATTTGATGCGTGCATTGAGGCGGCTCTTGGTGCGAGCGGCTTTGTTTGCATGGATCAAGCCCTTGCGAGCGGCCTTGTCAATCGCAGGTGCTGCGGCCTTGTAAGCGCTTTCAGCGAGTGCTTTATCACCACCGTCCAGGGCTTTTAGCACTTTCTTGATGGTAGTGCGCATCTCACTGCGTTGAGAAGCGTTCAATTGACGACTCTTCTCTGCCTGGCGGGCACGTTTTTTAGCTTGTGCTGAATTTGCCAAAGGTCTACTCCTAAAATTTTCCGTTGAATATTGTTCGATCGATACCGAAGGTCGGCTAATATGCGTCCTTTTTACTGGTTTGTCAACGTTGTCACCGATTTTTTATCCCTACCCCCTGGATGGGAATGAGAGGTAATTTGTAACATATTGATTTAACAGCAAAACAAAAAACAGGAGCCGCGTCTATTGGTTCGGCGCTATTTTTTGTTTTGCTATGGGATCAAGCGCTTGTGCAACATATCATGTCTCTATCCGGGGGTTTGGGATTATCATCACCATCGATAAATTGATGGAGTCTGGTATCGTATAGGCTGTTTTTATTCAATGCCCAATCTATTTTATAAGGCTAACAAGTGAGTTTGAAGCTTCTGCGTTCTGCGGCGACAGTGAGTGCTGTGACGATGATATCCCGGGTGCTCGGTTTTGTGCGGGATATATTGATCGCACGCCTTTTCGGCGCGGATGCAGGTACCGATGCCTTCTTGGTGGCGTTTAAAATCCCCAATTTTTTACGTCGACTGTTTGCTGAAGGGGCATTCTCCCAAGCCTTTATTCCCGTGTTATCCGAATACAAGGAGGCGCGAGGCAAAGAGGCGGTGCGTGAGTTGGTGCAGCGTACCGCAGGTACGCTGGGTGGTGTGCTTTTTCTGGTGAGTCTGCTGGGTGTGATTGCGGCACCCCTGCTGATTTTACTGTTTGCACCGGGTTTTGCCGGTGATGAGTATAAGCATGGGCTCGCGTCAGATATGTTGATGCTGACTTTCCCCTATATCTTTTTTATCTCGCTGGTGGCGCTGGCTGGTGGGGTATTAAATACCTTTGGCCGCTTTGGTGTGCCCGCGTTTACACCGGTATTCCTTAATTTGAGCCTGATTGGCTGTGCGGTATGGCTTGCTCCCCATATGCAGGAGCCAATCACCGCCCTTGCCTGGGGAGTGCTGATTGCCGGTGTTGCCCAGCTGCTATTTCAAATTCCCTTTTTGATGCGCCTCGGTGTCTTTGGACTGCCCAAATGGGGTGGCCAAGATGAGGGTGTGAAGCGGATAATGACCTTGATGATTCCGGCCATTATTGGGGTCTCGGTAGTTCAGATTAACCTGTTGTTTGATACTATCATCGCCTCTTTTTTAGTGACCGGCAGCGTCTCGTGGCTCTACTACTCTGACCGTTTGGTAGAGTTTCCCCTGGGTGTGTTTGGCATTGCGTTGGCCACGGTGGTGTTGCCGATGCTTTCAAAACAGGTGGCCCGTGAGGATGAGAGTGGCTTTTCGGAGACTATGGATTGGTCACTGCGTTGGGTGTTTTTGATTGCGGTTCCTGCCACGCTGGGGCTGGTAATGATGGCGGGGCCGATGCTTGCGACACTGTTTTTCTATGGTGCATTTAACGAGAACGACCTTGAAATGGCGAGCTTGAGTATGATGGCATATGGCAGTGGATTGTTGGGCTTTATTCTGGTCAAGGTGTTGGCTCCTGGGTTCTATGCTCGCCAAGATACCAAAACACCGGTGAAGATAGCGATTAAGGCGGTGTTAATTGGCATGTTGCTGAATGTGCTATTTGTGGTGCCTATGGTGTGGTTTGATATTGCAGGTGCCCATGCCGGACTGGCGTTGGCGACAGCTTGTACAGCCTTTATCAATGCGGGCTTGCTCTATTATCTGTTACGCAAAGAGCAGATTTTTGTATTGCAAAGTGGCTGGAGAAGCTTTCTGCTGAAGGTAGCGACAGCGGCATTGGTGATGAGCGCGCTGCTCTACTTCTATTCGCCTGCACTTGAGCAGTGGATGGCGTGGGGGGGATGGCATCGTGCGGGGTGGTTGCTTTTCTGGGTAACAGCGGGCATGGCAAGCTACTTTTCAACCCTGTTATTGCTGGGTGTTCGGGTTAAAGATCTACTGGGACGGCCAAAAAACAGTGTTTCTGGCGGTTAAAGTGACGCGGGGGGTTAAGTTGTAGTGGCTGCTGCTGTTATACTCGCTCCTTTCTTTTTATATAGGTCTCGTTTAAGTATATGGAGCTGATTCGTGGATTACATAATCTACGTGACCGACATCGCGGTTGCGTGTTAACGATTGGTAATTTTGATGGCGTGCACCTTGGTCACCAATCGGTGTTGGGGCGCTTGGCTGAAAAAGCGGCTGAGCTGGACCTGCCCGCAGTGGTGATGATTTTTGAACCCCAGCCACAAGAGTTTTTTGCGCCTAGTGATGCCCCAGCGCGGTTGAATCGACTGCGTGAAAAATTGATGTCATTTACACGCTTCGCTGTCGACCGGGTGGTCTGCATTCATTTTGATCAGCGATTCTCTGAAATGACAGCTGAGCAGTTTATTGATCTGCTGGTGCATAAGCTGGGTGTGCGTTATCTGGTAGTGGGTGATGATTTTCGTTTTGGACACCAACGCCGAGGGGACTTTTCAATGTTGCAGAGTGCTGGACGTGATCATGGCTTTGATGTGGTCAATATGCACACCTGTAATATTGATCAGAGCCGCATTAGCAGCACCCGTCTGCGAGACTCTTTGCAGCAGGGCGACCTGCAAAAGGCCAAAAAGTTGTTAGGTCGCCCCTATCGAATCTGTGGGCGTATTGCCCATGGCGATAAACGTGGTCGCCAATTGGGGTTTCCCACAGCAAACGTGCATCTGCACCGTATTTCAGTGCCGCTGCAAGGGGTGTTTGCGGTGGAGGTGTTCGGCCTTGAGGGAGAACCATTGGCCGGTGTGGCCAATATCGGTACCCGTCCCACGGTGGGTGGTGGTTGCCAACCGATTTTAGAGATACATCTGCTGGACTTCTCCCGGGAGATCTACGGGCGTTATGTCCAAGTTGATATTTTGTGCAAAATACGCCAAGAGCAGCGTTTTGAATCACTGGATGCGTTGAAAGCGCAGATTGATTGTGATGTCACTACGGCAAAAACATTTTTTAGTAACCATCACCAGCCTGTTGAGCTGGGCGCATAAAGCGTTAAAAGAGAGACGGATGTGAGCGACTATAAAGCAACCTTGAATTTACCAAAAACAGATTTCCCGATGCGGGGTAATCTGGCTAATCGTGAGCCTGAGTTCCTTAAGCGCTGGGCGGCTCAGGATCTCTATGCCAAGCAGCGATCTGCCGGGCAAGGGCGACCTCAATTTATTCTGCATGATGGCCCGCCCTATGCGAATGGCAATATTCATATTGGTCATGCGGTTAATAAGGTGCTGAAAGATATTATTATCAAATCAAAGGTGATGAGCGGCTTTGATGCCCCTTTTGTGCCGGGCTGGGACTGCCATGGTTTGCCGATTGAGTTAATGGTTGAAAAGAAGGTGGGTAAAGCGGGCCACAAAGTAGATGCGAAAACTTTCCGCCAGAAGTGCCGTGAGTATGCAGCCAAGCAGGTGAATGGCCAGCGTGAAGATTTCAAACGTCTGGGTATCTTTGCCGAGTGGGAGAACCCCTATCTGACCATGGACTTCAAATTTGAAGCCGATATTATCCGCGCGCTGGGCAAGATTGTTGAGAATGGCCATCTGCACAAAGGCTCCAAGCCGGTTCACTGGTGTGTCGACTGCGGCTCTGCACTGGCGGAGGCTGAGGTGGAGTATGAAGATAAAACTTCGCCGGCAATTGATGTGCGCTTTAGTGTGGTCGACGATGCCGACTTTTTGAGTCGCTGTAGCCATGTGGAGGGTCATGAGGGGCATGGCGTAATATCTACGGTTATTTGGACCACAACACCGTGGACATTGCCCGCCAATCAGGCGGTCTCACTTAATCCCGAGTTTGAATATGCGGTGGTACAGACACCCAATGAGCGACTGCTGCTGGCAGAGAGCTTGCTGAAAGATGTGATGGCTCGTTATGAGATCGATGAGTACCGTGTGATTGCATATTGCAAGGGATCTGATTTAGAGGGTATTAAGTTACAACACCCCTTCAGCGATCGCGAAGTACCGATTATTGTGGGTGATCATGTGACATCTGAGGCGGGCACCGGCGCGGTGCATACCGCACCGGGACATGGCCAGGATGATTATGTGGTGGCATCACGGTATGGGCTGGCGGTGGTTAATCCGGTGGGTGGAGATGGTAAGTTCTTGCCGGATACCGAGCACTTTGCCGGGCAGCATGTTTTTAAGGCCAATGACAGCGTATTGGAGCTGTTAAAAGCGAAGGGGAAGTTGATACGTGCAGAGGCAATACGCCATAGCTATCCCCACTGCTGGCGACACAAAACACCGATTATTTTTCGCGCTACTCCACAGTGGTTTATCAGTATGCAGCAAAATGGCCTGCGTGATACCGCGCAAGCTGAAATTCAGAAAACAGAGTGGCTGCCTGAGTGGGGTAAAGCGCGTATTGAAGGAATGGTGAATAATCGCCCTGACTGGTGCATCTCCCGCCAGCGGACTTGGGGTGTGCCGATTGCGCTTTTTGTCCATAAAGAGAGCCAGGCACTGCACCCAGATAGCGCAAAGTTGATCGAGCAGGTGGCTCTCCGGGTTGAAACGCAGGGGATCGATGGCTGGTTCGAAATGGATGCCGCGGAACTGCTGGGCGAAGAGGCAGCTCAGTATGAAAAAGTGACCGATACCCTCGATGTCTGGTTTGATTCAGGGGTGACTCACCATGCGGTGCTGGCACGTCGTGATGGGTTGGCTTATCCGGCAGATCTCTACTTGGAAGGTTCAGACCAGCACCGTGGTTGGTTTCAGTCATCACTGCTGACCTCTGTGGCTATTAATGGCCAAGCTCCCTATAAATCGGTGCTGACTCACGGCTTTACTGTGGATGCTAAAGGGCAGAAGATGTCCAAGTCCAAGGGTAATGTGGTCGCACCTCAAAAAGTGGTTAATAACCTGGGTGCCGACGTATTGCGCTTGTGGGTTGCGGCGACGGATTACCGTGGTGAAATGACCGTCTCCGATGAGATTCTCAAACGCACCTCAGACACTTACCGCCGAATCCGTAACACCGCACGCTTTCTGCTGGCTAATTTGAATGGCTTTGATCCAGCAACCGATAAGCTGCAACCCTCAGAGATGATTGCTCTGGATCGCTGGGTGATTGAGCGTACAGCACAGCTCCAACTCGAGCTGCAGGATGCTTACAATAAATATGAGTTTCATCACATCTACCAGAAAGTACAAAACTTCTGCTCAGTAGATATGGGTTCATTCTATCTGGATGTGGTGAAAGATCGCCAATACACCACCCAGGCAGACTCTATCGCTCGCCGCAGCTGTCAGACTGCACTCTATCATGTGGTTGAGGCGCTCTCTCGCTGGCTGGCACCGATTTTAAGCTTTACCGCCGAGGAGATTTATCAGCACATTCCCGGTAAACGCAGTGAGAGTGTCTTTCTGGAGCAGTGGTATTGTCTGCCTGAGACGGGTGAACAGGCGATGGACAGTGAATTCTGGAGCCAGGTGATTGCCATCCGAGTAGCGGTGACTAAGGCGCTGGAGCCATTGCGTGAATCGAAAGCGATAGGCTCATCACTGGATGCTGAGGTTGACCTCTACTGTGGTCGCGAAATCTATGATCGACTCGCCTTGCTGGATGATGAGCTTCGCTTCGCGTTGATCACCTCCTATGCGCGTATTCACACCACAGAGACCATACCCAGCCACTCAACCCACATTACGTTAGAGAGCAATGATGAGCTGTGGATTGTGACGAAAGCATCGACACACGCCAAATGCGGGCGCTGCTGGCACCACCGTGAAGAGGTCGGCAGCCATGCTGAACACCCCGAGCTGTGCAGCCGCTGTATTGAGAACGTGGCAGGCGAGGGGGAGCAGCGTCAATATGCTTAAGTGGTTGTGGCTAACGGCACTGATTTTTACGCTGGATCTGGCGACTAAGTTTTGGGTCTCCAGCACTCTGTCGCTTTATGAGGTGATTCCGGTGACCTCCTTTTTCAATATCGTACTGGCACACAATAGTGGCGCCGCTTTTAGTTTTTTGGCCGATGCCGGTGGCTGGCAACGCTGGTTTTTTACCGCTATTGCGCTGCTGGTCAGTGTGGTGATTGTGGTGTGGCTTAAACGCCTTCCGGTTAATGAAAAGCTTCAGGCGGTCGGACTGGCATCTATACTCGGTGGTGCGCTGGGCAATGTCTTTGATCGGATTGCACACGGCTACGTGGTGGATTTCCTCGATTTTCACTATAAAAGCTACCACTGGCCCGCCTTTAATGTGGCCGACATGGCGATTATGATGGGTGCCGCTCTACTTATTTGGCACACTATTTTTTGTTCGCAGGAAGTTGGAAAGTCTGAGGTTAAATGATTTATTAGCTTCCCTAGGAGCCTGTCCGAGAATAGAAGATCTACTACGGAAAAGCCCTTTTGGCTCATTTCTACGCTCATTTTCGTTAAATATGAACAACTATTTGCCTTAAATGACGAAAAAATGGACTCAAAATGGCTTTCCCTCGCTACGACCCCTATTCTCGGACAAGCTCCTAGACAGGGGCAATGAAGTTCGAACTGTACGATGAAATGTTAGCTGAACGTGGCCAATAAGATTGTATTTTTTTTGAAATTAAAGAGGACACTATGAAAATTAAAGCCAGTTCCATTCCGATAGAGTTATTGAATCGTATCAAAAATCCAGACCCGATCGCAGGTGAAGATATTTTGATTGAAAATGATGACGGGTCATTATTAGGTGTTATTTTGCAGCCAAAGGCATATGAGTTCTTTCTTGAGAAAATTGAAGAGAGAGAAGATGCGTTGGATAGTTCATTAAATGAGCCTTACGATAAAAACTCCAAAACTTTAGATGACCTGTTAGGAGAATAAAATATGAATGGCCATGAAAATCAAAAAGAGACAGAGGAAGAAAAAGAAAAAAGAATGAACCAGGAAGCGACAATGGAGAAGTTGAAAACGCCTAACCATAACATCAAACAACTAAAAACATTGGAAGAGCTTTTAAGGGAGAAGCGTTGATGTATACAGTTCGTTTTTCAAAAAAGGCTGAGAAAGCTCTTAATAAAATAGATCATGTTATGAAGCGTCGAGTTTTACAGAAAATAGAAAATATTACAGCTAGCCCAAAAAACGGGCCAAATATTAAAAAAATACAAGGGTTTTATGATCGCTATCGTTACAGAATAGGTGATTTCAGAGTGATCTATGAGGTCATCGATTCTGACTTAGTGGTATGGGTATTGGAATCTGACTGGCGTGGCAACATTTACTAACCATTTACACCGGTTTTTTTGTGAAATTCACATGTTGAATTAATATCTTACAAGATATTTTCGCGTATTTATGAGCTATCTGAGTTAATTTGAGTAACAAACAATGAAAGTCATTCTCGCTAACCCTCGCGGCTTCTGTGCTGGTGTTGACCGTGCTATCGAAATTGTCGAAAAGGCGTTGGAGATCTATGGGGCTCCCACCTATGTGCGCCACGAAGTGGTGCATAATCGTTTTGTGGTTGAGAGTCTGAAGGCGAAAGGGGCGATCTTTGTTCAGGAGGTGGATCAGGTGCCGGATGACAATCTGGTGATCTTCTCAGCCCACGGTGTTTCGCAACAGGTACGCAAAGAGGCGAAGCAGCGTGGTTTGCGGATCTTGGATGCCACCTGTCCGCTGGTTACCAAAGTGCACTTAGAGGTGATGCGATACGCCAAAGATAAACGGGATGTGGTGTTGATTGGCCATGCCGGTCACCCGGAAGTTGAAGGCACCATGGGTCAATATAAGGGCGCTGGAGAGATGTACTTGGTGGAGACCCCGGAGGATGTTGCTAAGCTTAAAGTGGCAGACGGTGAAAACCTTGCCTTTGTTACTCAGACCACACTCTCCATGGATGATGCCATGGTGGTGATTGAGGCGCTGCGCCAGCATTTTCCGACAATTATTGGCCCGAAAAAAGATGATGTCTGTTATGCCACCCAGAATCGTCAGGATGCGGTGAAGCGTCTGGCAAAAAACTGTGACCTGGTGCTGGTAGTCGGCTCACCCAATAGCTCTAATTCAAACCGCTTGCGGGAAGTGGCCGAGCGCCACGGAATTTCTGCCTACCTGATCGATAACGCAGATGAAATTGATGCCCGCTGGTTGGAAGGCAAGCTGTGTGTGGGGGTCACCGCAGGTGCATCGGCTCCTGAGGTGTTGGTGGTGGCGGTTATCGATAAACTGAAGAGCCTGGGTGCAACGTCGGTGAAAAGTGACAATGGCGAGCCAGAGACGATTGAGTTTCCCATTCCCAGGGAACTCACCGCGAGAGGTTAAATCGCACTAAGGAATCTCGGATTAAGTCTGGATGAATTTAGGCTGAGAGGAAATTGCTCTCATTAGTTCCGAAATGCGTAGTAATAGCTGTTCTATTGGTGCAATTTTCGGGACTAATGAGGGCGATTTCAGCCAGCATAAAATATTCATGACTTGATCAGAGCTTCCTTAAAGGTCATGGATCGATTAACCGGGCACTCTCCATAAACGAGGATGAGCTGATCTGGGTGACGAGTTGAATAGAGGTATTCTCGCTCACACCACCTGTGGCAGAGGTGTAATCATCCCACTCTACGGTCACCTCAATAGTGGCTCCTGTACCACTTCTGGTGATTTCCCAAGTCCGCATATAGTGCTCATTGATACCCGCCTGCACCGCCCCGTTAATCGTATCTGACCCACCTGCTAGAAGTGCGAAGTCGTGACTTCTCAAACGCTCTATTTTATCCTGAGCCAGATTGATTGCGATGGTTCTGTTTTTGGCCAGCGCGCTGCTTTGTATCAGCTGACCCTGGAACTTAGCCATGGCCATTAAGCCGGTAGAGAGAATCACCAGTGTGATCAATACCTCAAGCAGTGAAAAGCCTTGTTTTTTATGGTGACTGCTAGTGAGTAAACTTATCGACATGCCAGACCCCGGGTTTAAAAGTCGCGCCAACCACCGGCAACTCGAGCAACCGGACCGACGGCCTTGCCCACATTGTTCAAAATAGCAGGCTTATAGTGGATGCAGAGCACCTCATTCGCTAAAAAATCACCTTCAACAACCATCGCACCATTGATTGTAGCCGCGCCTCCATCTGTATGGAAGTTGCCAGAGGTGTAGATGAGCCCATTGTAAACAGCATTTCCTGCCATGGTGAGGTCGCCATCAACAACCATTAAAATAGGTTTGCCAGCGGTGCCAAGCACGCCGTTTCCCGCTATTCTAATATCACCCTCAAACCACGCAATACCACCCGCTGTATCGATGAAATACCCCGCACTACAGTGACTACAGGCAATCTTAGTAGCCATCTCTTTGAGTTCGGTTTTGCTCATCTTGAAGGTGCTGTTAAAGAGTGACTCTGGGCTTGTGGATCTGTTTTGTGCAGAGAGTGTAATGCGGCTGTTTTTGCAGTCGGGTTCACTGGCAGGGAGAGATGTTTCCAGGGTGGTTTTTGTGGTTGAAATAGCCTCACTATTATTGGCTTGGCGCAACTTTGGTAGCGTAACATTGCCCCCAGTGATGAGTCCTTCGCTGGGTACATTCATCGCCAGTGGTAGTAGTTGAATGGTTTGGCTGATGGTTTTTGTGCTGCTGTTGTCATCAGACTGGCCAGTGGCGGTGATAACGATCAGCTGAGTGTCGTGTTGAATAGGGTTTGAGTAGCTTATGTGGTAACTGGCGTTATTGGAAAGCACTACGCTGGGCTGAATCAGCTTATTGCTGTCGATAAACCCATCCGCATCACTCACCTCATTACCATCCGCAAGCAGAGTTCTGTTGGCAACGGTTTGCAGTTCAGTGATCGCAGCCTCCAATCCGGCCTGAGCAGCTTCATAGGCAAGTTTGCTACGATAATCATTAGCCGCTATTTGAGTCTCTATCACTGTGTTTTGTGCGGCGTAGAGCGTCATCATGGTGATGGAGAATAGCAGAATAAGGGAGATCATCAGTGTGGCGACGCCCCGTTGTTTTTGTGCGCTCTGTTGCTGTTTCAAAAACATCATATGCCAACCTCACAGGCTACGCCTGGGCAATAGCGGTGGTTAGCGATATGGGTGGTGTTTTGCAGGGTGGATGAAACAGTGGGGTCATTGGCGAGTTGGCCGCTGAGGGTGATGGTAATGACTCGAATAGAGAGTACGCCATTGGCCGTTGCTACAGTGCGACTGCTTGTAGCATCGAACGATAGCTGGGTTATGTTGCTCATAAGCGGGTTGCTTAAGCGCCGCCAGCCACCCGCTGCGCAGCCTGCACCGGAAAAGCGCCGGGCAATGAAGCCAATACCATCATCGCTGATATGGCGTTTGTAACCGTAGTTTTCGCTGGTCTGAACAATCCCATCAGGTGTTGCTGGGTTAGCGCCATTTTCATAATCATAGCTAAACAGAACGCAGTCGTTGGCTTGCAGGTTGCGGCCTATTTCGATCGGTGAAAAAGGATTGATCTGATGGGTGCAACCGGCACTCACTGCGGCAGTGGCTGAGAGGTTTCTTGCTGCCAAGGTGCAGTGTGCATCGCGGAAGTAACCGGCACGACGAAGGTCGCTGCTGATCAACTCCATGATGCTTCGCATCTCCTGGTGGAGTCGGGTGGTTTGTAGCGCGGAGCGGTTGGTGGCCACACTGTTTACAAACAGTGTGATAATGGTGCTGATTACCGTGAGCCCTAGCAGCATGGCAATCATCAGCTCAACTAGGGTAACGCCCCGCTGGTTTTTAAGGGTGATAAGCATGGGTAATCCTCCTTGATTACTCACTATTTGCATCCATGCAAAGTAGATTAGATAATTCAATCCACAGCTAAGAATAGAACATATTTCCCCTGGTGACTCAAGTTTCAATATCGGGACAGATAGGAGACGTCCATTTTATTGCTTGATCAGATCAGGGAAGCCGAGGGCATCGACGACTATTTGGTAGGTTATTCCATTATTTGTGAGCCGATAGCGGCCAGCGCGAGTGCCTCCCCGGGTGCCCGAAAATGTAACCGAGTGATTGGCAAATGTTGAGCTGAGTTGGACGTTTTTGAAGTGGCTGCTGTGGGTGACTCTGCTGGGGATGTTGTCTATGCGGCACTGTTCAGCGACAGTGCAGTCGCAACGACCACTATCTGATTGCGCGTAACACCAGGATTTATCTTCGGAGATAGTGGCAGAAAGTGTGATGCGGGTATGGCGTTTAATCGCCTCACTGCGGGTCAGTTGTAACGCGGCATAAAAACGCTCTGCCGCCCCTTGAAGGCGCTGTTTGTCGATGATGTTGCTAAAGGCCGGAGCCGATACAGAGGCAATAATCGCAATAATGCCGATCGTTATTAGCAGCTCAGCCAGCGTGACTCCATGCTCTTTGTTCATCGTTTGCCTCCCTGGCGATGTGACTCGATTATAATAGTACAGAAATATTGCGCTGTAATGCTCAAGTATTATTCTACTTTTGTCGATTACGGTAGTTAGTCCACCTGTTGCTTGTTATTGAGTAATGTTAATGCTGTTTTATCGGGGAGTGTTTATGCGAAGTGTTCAAAATCAGCAGGGGTTTACGTTGATTGAATTGATGGTTTCGGTGGCGATTGTGGCGATCATTGCATCCATTGCTTACCCCGCTTATACCGACTCGGTGTTAAGGTCTGGGCGGGCGGATGCGACCACCGCACTACTTCAGTTACAGATGGATCAAGAGAAACATCGGGCTAATAACCCAACTTACGCGACGGCGGTCACCGGTGGCGGAGAACTTGGGTTGAGCTGGTCAAGTGATGTCACTGCAAAAGGTTATTATACCCTTGCCATCGCTGCCGCTGATGCCGCCACATTTACCGCAACGGCTACGGTCGTTACCGGAACCCGTCAGGAGGCGGATACCGCCTGTGAAATCATTACGATTGATCAGGATGGAGCCGCAGGGGATCTGGATTGCTGGTAGCAAGGGTTGCTTCTGTTCTCTTGCGCTTGCTTTGATCCAGCCAGTTTTTTGCCGCAATTAATAGCCCCAGACCAATAAAGGCACCTGGGGGGAGAATTGCCAGCAAAAATCCTTGGTAGTCATCAAACAGGGTGATGGTGAGCCAGGCAGCCCCACTACCAAACATTAAATGAGCCTGATCAAAGAGCGTGCCTTGCCCCAGCAACTCCCGCAGTGCCCCCAATACCACCAGTACTGCCATAAAGCCCAAGCCCATCATTAAACCGTCCCAGAGTGCATAGCCGGGGCTGTTTTTAGAGGCGAATGCTTCTGCGCGGGCGATGATTGCGCAGTTGGTGACGATGAGCGGGATAAAGATGCCGAGTATTTTGTGTAGATCGTGCATGAAGGCACTCATCAGCAGATCGATTGCGGTGACAAATGAGGCGATGATCATGACAAAAACCGGCACCCGCACTTCAGGCCTAACCCAGTAACGAATCAGCGAGACGGTGAGGTTGGAGCAGAGCAGCACCAGCAAGGTCGCCAAACCCAGGCCGAGTCCGTTGATGGTGTTATTGCTCACCGCCAGCAGCGGGCAGAGCCCCAGCAGTTGAACAAAGGCGACATTGTTTTGCCATAATCCTTGTTCGGCAATATCCCGATAGCTGGTGTTACTCACGGCTCTCTACCTCGCGGGGCATGGATGGGGTGTTGAAAATCATCTCTCGGTGTTGCTGGAAATACTTTAGCGTATGGTGAACCGCCTTCACGATGGCGCGAGGGGTAATGGTGGCACCGGTGAACTGATCAAAAACCCCGCCATCCTTTTCTACCCGCCACTGTTCACTGCTTAGCGTGGAGAGCGAGTGGTTGTTAAAACTCAAAATCCAGTCAGAACGCTGAGCCTCAATATCATCACCCAGTCCGGGGGTCTCATGGTGTTGAAGAACCCGCACACCTGCCAAACTGCCATCGTAGTTGATCGCCACCAGCAGCTTGATCGCCCCGCCGTAGCCATTGGGTGCAATAGAGGTGAACAGTGCGGCAACTGGCTCTCCTGATTTGCGGGCACGGTATACTCGAGTGGGTTTGTGGCTACCGAGCAGCGCTTTATCGGTGACCTCGATCACATCATGATAGAGGTCGTTGTCGCACCGCTCATGTGGAACCAGCTCATGCAGGCTGCGCAGCAGTGCTTCGCGGTGTGCTTGTTCGATTCGCTCTTCAGTCGCTTCGTAAGTCACCGCAACCAAGGTGCTGCCAATAATCGCAAATCCGCCAAGAATCGCGCCGGTAATGAGTATCTGCCTCACGATCATGAGTTTCGACCCCTGCCAAATACTCTAGGTTGGGTGTAGTAGTCGAGGGTAGGTGCCAGCATGTTCATCAACAATACTGCAAAGGCAACACCCTCCGGGTAGCCTCCCCAGCTGCGAATAATGTAAACCAATATGCCGATGCCGATGCCAAAGAGGATGCGGCCCCGATTGGTGGTACTGGCAGTAACCGGGTCGGTGGCGATAAAAAATGCCCCCAGCATTGCGCCGCCACTGAGCAGGTGAAAGAGTGGGCTGGCGTAGCGCTCAGAGTCGATGAGCCAGAACACGCCCGCAATTAAGGCAAGGCTGGCAAGCATCGCCACAGGTATGTGCCAGTGAATCACTTTTTTGTAGATTAACCAGCAGCCGCCCACCAAAAAGGCGAGATTGATCCACTCCCAGCCTGATCCGGCCAGTTGCCCAAAAATTGTGTTGTCATGGATGATCTCGCTGATGACGTGGTTCTGTGTTAGCTGGGTTTTGAGGTGATCAAGGGGGGTTGCCATCGAGATGGCATCCGGGTTAATGCCGTTGGCTAATGTCCCCGTTAGAGTCGCCGAGAGTGCTCCAACGAAGCTGATGCTCTCTCCGCTGATGGCTTCGGGTGGCAACCAGGTGGTCACCTCGCGGGGAAAAGAGATTAGCACCACCACATAGCCAATCATCGCTGGGTTGAAGGGGTTGAAACCCAAGCCACCATAAAGGTGCTTGGCAAATACGATGGCAAAAAAAACAGCGACGACTAATAGCCACCAGGGAGCCAGTGGTGGCAAGGCCAGTGCCAGTAAAACGGCGGTTAAAACCGCGCTGAAATCACCCAGATTAGACCCCAGTGGTCGTTTGCGCAGCCGTAACGCGATGGCTTCGAATGTGAGTGCCGCCAGTACCGCAATGAGGATGTTGACAATAATGCCCCAGCCGAAAAAAACAACATAGAGGGTAATCGCCGGAAGCAGTGCCCACAATACGCGTTGCATCAGTTGGCTTAGCTGATCACCTGAATGAATATGGGGCGAGCTGGGTGTGTTGAGCTGCATTTAGGTATTTCCCCCGGATTCTGGTTTTTCGGGGCTGGCTTCTGCCGCCTGTTGTTTTTTTGCCTTGACCCGCGCCATAGCGTCTTCTATCGCCTGCTTTTTGTCACTGTTTTCACTGTTGTTGGCCGCCACCTTGGCGGCTTTTGCTTTGTGGCGGGCCTTTTTTTCAGCCTTTTCTCGTTCGATGCGGAGCTGGCGGAATTGATGGCGCTCTTTAGCCAGTTCAGCCTGCTTTTTCTCCTGCTCGGCTTGCCAGATTGAGGTCTTGGCAAAGCGGAAATACTGCACTAAGGGGATCTGGCTGGGGCAGACATAATCACAACAGCCACACTCGATGCAATCAAATAGATTGTAGTCCTGCACTTTATCAAAATCTTTGGCGCGACTGTGCCAGTAGAGTTGTTGTGGTAACAGGTTAATCGGGCAGACATCGGCACAGCTTCCACAGCGAATACAGGCGTGGGCTTGCTGTTTGTCGAGCAGGGGCACGGTTTTTTTATCGGTTACCAGCAGGCAGTTACTGGTTTTTATCAGTGGTATTTCAACGGAGTTGAGGGAAAAGCCCATCATCGGGCCGCCGTGAATAATGCGCTCCACAGATGACTCTTCAACGCCCGCTTGAGCTAACAACTCAGCGGCACTGATACCGAATGGAATCTCATAATTGGCAGGTTTTTTTAGAGCGCCGGTAACGGTGGTGATGCGGCTGATCAGCGGCTCCCCTAGGCAGATGGCGCGGTATACGGCGGCGGCTGTCCCGACATTATGCACCACCACCCGTTTTTCGATAGGCAGCGCTTTGGGGGGGATCTCTTTGCCGGTTAATATTTTGATCAGCTGTTTTTCACCGCCGGTTGGATAGCGTGTGGGCACCTCGATGACCTCAACCTCAACCGCAAGTTCCTTTATGGCACCGCGCAGTGCAGCGGCGGCTTCGGGCTTATTATCTTCAATGCCGATAACGCAGTTTTTTGCGACCAGCGCATGTTTCATGATCATTAACCCTTTAATGATCTCTAAAGGGCGTTCCCTCATTAATATATCGTCACAGGTGATATAGGGCTCACACTCCGCGCCATTCAAAATAAGGGTTTCGACCACTCGGTCGTTGCCGAGAGTCAACTTTAGAAAGCTTGGGAAGCCAGCGCCGCCTAACCCGACCACTCCGGCGTTACGAATGTAATCACGGATCTGATCCGGTGAGTAGTCGTGACAATCACCCACTGGTTTGCGGTGGTCACACCAGGCATCGTTGCCATCGGTTTCAATGACGATGCAGGGCGCTTTTAACCCAGAGGGGTGAGGGATTGCATATTCGCCGATCTCAATAACCCTGCCTGACGTGGGGGCGTGTACCGGCGCACTAATGAGGCTGGCCGCCTTGGCAATCATCTGCCCTTTGAGTACCGAGTCACCCACCTCAACAATGGGGGTTGAAGGGGTGCCAATATGTTGCTGTAGTGGCAGCGTCAGGCGTTGGGGCAGTGCCGCTTTCTGGATCGGCAGGCGGGTGCTCTGTTGTTTATGTTCAGGGAGTTTGACTCCGCCCTTATATTGGAACAACTGGCGAATCACTTGCGCGCCTCCAGTGTGTGAATGGGGTAGGGCCATTTCCAGTTCTGTGCGGTCTGCTTTACCGGCTGCATGACGATGCAATCAACCGGGCAGGGGGGAATGCAGAGCTCGCAGCCCGTGCACTCTGATTCGATGACGGTGTGCATCTGCTTGGCAGCTCCCAGAATGGCATCGACCGGGCAAGCTTGTATGCAGAGGGTGCAGCCAATGCAGGTATCTTCAATGATAAAGGCGACGGTCGCCTCAGGTTCGGCCTCATGTTCGGTGCCGAGTGGTTGAGGGTCGACACCGAGCAGGTCGGCCAGAGCCAGCATGGTGGCTTCTCCACCGGGCGGGCACTGGTTGATGTTAGCTTCGCCACTGGCGATGGCTTCGGCATAAGGGCGGCAACCAGGGTAGGAGCACTGTCCGCACTGGGTTTGCGGCAGTACATTGTCGATTTGATCAACAATGGGATCACCCTCTACTTTAAAGCGAATAGCGGCATAGCCGAGAATCAGCCCAAAAACAGTGGCCAGCAGCGTGAGTATGATAATGGCTGTTAGCACGCGACTATCCCTTCACCAGGCCAGAAAAGCCCATAAAGGCCAGCGACATGAAGCCTGCGGTGATCAGTGCGATCGGTGCGCCACGAAATATTTCGGGCACATCGGCAACTGCGATGCGCTCGCGAATGGCGGAAAAGAGGATCAAAACCAGCGAAAATCCAACCGCAGCACCAAAGCCATAAATTGCCGATTGCAGGAAGGTCATCTCCTCCTGAATGATCAGCAATGCAACCCCCAGTACCGCGCAGTTGGTAGTGATCAGTGGCAGAAAGATACCGAGCACCTGATAGAGCAGCGGACTGGTTTTGTGCACCACCATTTCGGTAAACTGAACCAGTGCCGCAATCACCAGTATAAAGGCGATGGTGCGTAGAAACTCAAGCCCAAAAGGGATTAGCAGATAGGTGTTTATCAAATAACTGCATACGGAAGAGAGGGTTAATACGAAAGTGGTGGCCAGCGCCATGCCGGTGGCGGTCTCCAGTTTGCGAGAAACGCCCATGAAGGGGCATAGGCCAAGGAACTTGACCAAGACGAAGTTGTTGACCAAGACAGTGCTGACTAAAATCAGCAAGTACTCTGTCATCTGTGCAGCTCCCCACTCTCTTCAGGTTGAGCGCTCTGTACGATTCATATTTTCGCTTTGTTGGAGCGAAAACTATTGTTCGTGCAAAGTCCCCAGGTTATGTGAATTCTCATTTTGCCGTTATCTGTCGACTGTCGCAAAGCAATGTTTTATATGAGCCTATAAAAAAGCCCATAACATTTTTTTATGGCCTTGATAAAAGTAAGGCGGGTTGGTGGTGACTATTTTACCTGCATGCCCGGTTGAGCACCTTCATCAGGGCTGAGAATCCACAGCTCTTCACCGCCTGGCCCGGCTGCAAGCACCATTCCCTCCGATAGGCCAAAGCGCATCTTTCTCGGGGCAAGGTTGGCCACCACTACCGTTAATTTTCCTTTCAGCTGCTCGGGTGTGTAGGCTGACTTTATACCGGCGAAGACAGTGCGGCTCTCACCGCCAATGTCGAGCGTTAGTTGCAGTAGCTTATCGGCTTTTTCGACCCGTTCAGCGGCAACGATTCTGGCAATGCGCAGGTCGATTTTGGCGAAATCATCAAAGCTGATCTCCTCTTTGATTGGGTTCTCAGTGAGAGGGCCTGTGGGTGCGGGTGGGGTGATCGCTTGCATATGTTGTTGCGACGCTGCCAGCATCGCATCCACTTTATCTCTCTCTACCCGAGTCATCAGCGGTTTAAACTTGTTGATCTCATGGCCAAGTAATGGATTTTTTATCTCACGCCAAAGTATTTCACCGCTATTCAGAAACAGTTCTGACTTTTCGGTGGTCACCGGCAGTACTGGTTTGAGGTAGCCTATAATGACCCGGAATAGGTTGATGCCCATTGAGCAGATGGCGTGTAGCTGCTCATCTTCGCCCTCTTTTTTGGCCACCACCCACGGCTGTTGTTCATCAATATACTGATTTGCTTTGTCTGCCAGCGCCATGATGCTGCGCATAGCGTGACCAAATTCACGATTCTCATATTGGCTGGCGATGGTGTCGCCCTGGGCGATAAACTCAGCGAAAAGTGCTGGCTCACTGAGGTTTTCGGTGAGTCTGTTGTTGAAGCGTTTGCGGATGAACCCCGCACAACGACTGGCGATATTGACCACCTTTCCAACCAAGTCTGAGTTGACTCTTAACATGAAGTCTTCCATGTTCAGGTCCATGTCGCTCAGGTCACTGCCCATTTTTGCCGCCAGGTAATAGCGCAGATGCTCCGGATTAAGATGCTCCAAATAGGTGCGCGCCATAATAAAGGTGCCACGGGATTTGGACATTTTAGCACCGTTGACCGTCAGAAAGCCGTGACAAAAGACTGCAGTAGGGGTGCGTAAATTGGCACCCTTTAGCATGGCGGGCCAAAACAGGGTGTGAAAGTAGGCAATATCTTTACCGATGAAATGGTAAAGCTCAGCTTTACTCTCTGGCCCCCAAAAGTCATCAAAGTTAAGGTCGTCCCGTTGTGCGCAGAGGTTTTTGAAGCTGGCCATGTAGCCCACTGGGGCATCTAGCCACACATAGAAGTATTTACCGGGTTGGTCTGGAATCTCAAAGCCGAAGTAGGGAGCATCACGGGAGATGTCCCACTCTTGCAGGCCGCCTTCGAACCATTCGTTGAGTTTATTGGCCACCTCTTTCTGTACGTGCCCCTCGGTCGACCAGTGCTTTAACATGGTCTCGAAATCGCCCAGCTTGAAAAAGAAGTGCTCGGACTCTTTCTCGATAGGCTTGGCTCCGGAAAGTGCAGAGACGGCATTTTTTAGTTCAGTGGGTGAGTAGCTGGCACCGCACGCCTCACAGTTGTCACCGTATTGATCGGCTGCGCCACATTTTGGGCACTCACCTTTGATAAAGCGATCGGGTAGGAACATCTCTTTTTCTGGATCATAGGCCTGCTTGATTACCCGGCTATTGATATGTCCCGCCTCACGCAGGCGCGTGTAGATCATGGCAGAGAGTGTTTTGTTCTCTTCTGAATGGGTGCTGTGGTAGTTGTCAAAACCGATGGAGAAGCCCGCAAAGTCGGCCTGATGCTCACGTTTACTCTTTTCGATCAGCTGCTCCGGGGTGATGCCTTCCTTTTGCGCGCGCAGCATGATGGGAGTGCCGTGGGCATCATCGGCACAGACAAAAATAGAGTGATGGCCGCGCATCTTTTGGAAGCGGTTCCAGATGTCAGTCTGGATATGCTCTAGCATGTGACCCAAGTGGATGGGGCCGTTGGCGTAGGGCAGGGCGCTGGTAATCAGGATGGTTCTGCTTTGATTGCTCATGGTTTGGCTGTTCTTCTGTGGCGTTAGGCGTTCGCCTTTGTGTGGCTATCCGCGTAAAGCGTGCAATTTTGCAATAAATCTACAAGTTTTGCACCGCTTTCGGGTAATATTGCGATTAATTGTGTAGATGGTGAGCTTTGTGCTGAAATCATGAGTTGTACCAAATATCTTGCCCCGGAGGTTTTATGAGCAGTATTCAGCAGTCACAAGTCGAACAGGCTTTGGCGACCTATATCGACCCCTATTTGAAGCGAGACCTGCTCTCTGTCGGTGCTCTGAAGGGTGTGGAGATCGATGGGGAAAAGGTTCGTTTAAGCCTTGAGCTGGGCTTTCCTTGTGTGGGCCATCATGCGGCATTAGTTGATGGCATAACGGCCGCCTTACACGGATTTTCTGATGTTTCAGTGTCAATAACCACTAAAATCACCAGCCACTCTGTGCAGCGTGGTGTGACACCCCTGCCGGGGGTGAAAAATATTATTGCTATTGCTTCGGGTAAAGGTGGGGTAGGGAAATCAACCACGGCGGTTAATCTGGCGCTGGCGCTTAAGCTGGAAGGTGCCAAGGTGGGTATTCTGGATGCGGATATTTATGGACCCAGTCAGCCTATGATGCTGGGGTGTCACCAGCGCCCACAATACGCTGAAGGCGAAAAAATGAAACCTTTGGTAAGTCACGGTATTGAGTCGATGTCGATTGGTTATTTAATCGATGAAGATACGCCAATGGTGTGGCGTGGTCCTATGGTTGTTTCAGCGTTGCAGCAGCTGTTAAACGATACCGCGTGGCAGGAGCTTGACTATTTGATTATCGACTTGCCTCCGGGTACTGGAGATATTCAGTTAACGCTGGCACAGAAGGTGCCGGTTACCGGTTCCGTGATTGTGACGACACCGCAGGATATTGCGTTGTTGGACGCACGCAAGGCGATCAGCATGTTTGAAAAGGTGTCGGTGCCGGTGATGGGTATTATTGAAAATATGAGTACCCATGTCTGTAGCCATTGCGGCCACGAAGAGCCTATTTTTGGTGAGGGTGGGGCTGCGCGTATGGCTGAGCAGTATGGTGTCGAAGTGCTGGGTTCCATGCCGCTGGATATTCGTATTCGCGAAAACCTTGATAGAGGGATGCCAACAGTGGCGGTTGAGCCTGATGGTGAGTTAGGCCTGCGCTATCGTGAGATGGCGCGTCGTATTTCGGCGCTTATCGCCTTAATGGGTAAGGATTACTCATCGAAGTTCCCCAAAATCGTGATACAAAATAAGTAACGACTCAGCGTATTCATCTTTTGCTGCAACGCTTGGTTATTTTTGTACTCAATCGGCCATATATTTCCTATATGCTCCCTCTTTGCGTGCGAAAATGTCTCGATTTGAGGGGAATTTAAACACGCTGAATAGTCAGCAAAATAATTAATAGAGAGGGCCGAGTTGATGAGCATTAAGTCAGACAAGTGGATCCGTCGCATGGCAAAGAGCGATGGCATGATTGAGCCGTTTGAACCGGGCCAAGTGCGAGAGGAGAATGGGCAGCGCATTATCTCTTATGGCACCTCTAGCTATGGCTACGATGTGCGCTGCTCTGATGAGTTTAAGATCTTCACCAACATTAACTCCGCGATTGTCGATCCAAAAAACTTCGATGAGAACAGCTTTGTGGATGTGCAGTCTGATGTCTGCATTATTCCGCCAAATTCATTTGCGCTGGCGCGAACAGTCGAGTATTTCCGCATTCCCCGTAGTGTCTTAACGATTTGCCTAGGGAAATCAACCTATGCCCGCTGCGGTATTATCGTCAATGTTACGCCGCTGGAGCCAGAGTGGGAGGGGCATGTGACGCTGGAGTTCTCGAATACCACACCACTGCCCGCCAAAATATATGCTAATGAAGGTGTCGCGCAGATGTTGTTTTACGAATCCGATGAGGTTTGCGATGTGTCGTATAAGGATCGCGGTGGTAAATACCAAGGTCAGCGAGGCGTTACACTGCCAAAGGCGTAATCACTATTTGTTGAATAGTCTGGTTTGTTAGTCATTTTTATACTCTTCTATTGTGGTCAGCGGGGAACTGCTGCTATACTGCGCCACCATTGAAGTGCGGGCTCCCTCTGGGAAAGATAGTAACGCACTTGGAGTCGTCTGACGGGGTGATGGCAGTATGCTCGGTGATGATGTCGTTGTAGTATCGCTTTTGCGACTAATTTAAGACTCAGAGGCCCCGTCATGGGGCTTTTTGTTAGCTGCAGGGAAGCCTGCTGGCTATATAGAGTTGTAATAGGTGGGCCATTGGCCCATTTTTTGTTTTTGAAGGTGGCCGTTGTGCGTAAAGCATCTGATAAGTTATACGAAATAATTACCCCGGTAGTTGAAGCACTTGGCTATGAGCTGGTGGGTATTGAGTATATTTCTCAGGGAAAACACTCGGTGCTGCGGCTCTATATCGATAGTGAAAAAGGTATCGTTGTCGATGACTGCGCTGAGGTGAGCCACCAGGTGAGTGGTGTGCTGGATGTCGAAGACCCCGTTAAGGGCGTTTACCATCTGGAGGTCTCCTCACCGGGTTTGGACAGGCCGCTATTTAACGAAGAGCATTATGAGCGTTTTGCGGGACATCAAGCCAAAATACAGCTAACCGCGCCGCTGAATGGGCGGCGTAAGTTTCAAGGTGTTTTGCTTGGTTTGAAAGCGGGTGGAGTGGCAATTGTTGTAGATGATACTGAATATCTACTGCCCTTTGCTTCTATAGATAAAGCGAATTTGGTCCCCGAATTCTGATATTGAGGCCGCTGGAGGCAGTGATATGAGTAAAGAGATTTTGATGGTTGTTGATGCCGTTTCCAATGAGAAGGGTGTTGAGAGCGAAATCATATTTGAGGCAATTGAAGCGGCGCTGGCGATGGCGACCAAAAGGCTTCATAGCGAAGATATGAATATTGAAGTGGTCATTGATCGTAAGAGTGGTGACTACGAAACTTTTCGCGTGTGGAACGTGGTTGACTATCCTGATCTAGAAGATCCTGAAAGTGAACTGACCATGGTTGATGCAGTCGATTACGACGAAAATGCTCAGGTGGGTGATGTCATCAAAGAGCCTATGGAGTCTGTTGAGTTTGGGCGTATTGCAGCGCAGACAGCCAAGCAGGTGATTGTGCAGAAGGTTCGTGAAGCTGAGCGTGCGCAAATTGTAGAGCTGTATGAGCACCGCAAGGGTGAGTTGATTACCGGTGTGGTTAAGCGCCTTGATAAAGGCGGTGTCATACTGGATATGGGTAACCACGCTGAGGCGAGCATTACCCGGGAAAATATGATTCCCCGTGAGGCGGTTCGTCCAGGTGATCGAATTAGAGGCTTGCTTTTTGATGTGCGCGCCGAGAGTCGTGGCCCGCTACTACATGTGAGTCGCAGCCACCCCGACCTTTTAATCGAGCTGTTTAAGCTGGAAGTTCCGGAAGTGGGTGATGATGTGATTAGCATCATCAGTGCGGCCAGAGACCCCGGTGTACGCGCTAAAATAGCGGTGCGTAGTAACGATGATCGAATTGATCCGGTGGGGGCTTGTGTCGGTATGCGAGGCTCTCGTGTGCAGTCGGTCTCTAACGAGTTAGCGGGTGAGCGGGTTGATATCATTCTGTGGGATGAAAACCCTGCGCAGTTTGTTATTAACGCAATGTCTCCAGCTGAAGTGAGTTCAATCGTTGTTGATGAAGATGCGCACAGCATGGACATTGCGGTGGTTGATGAGCAGCTCTCACAAGCGATTGGCCGTAATGGACAAAATATCAGGTTGGCGACAGAGCTGACCGGGTGGACGCTGAATGTGATGGGTGAATCACAGGCGGCTGAGCAGAGTGAGATGGAAGCAAAGGCCGCGCAGGCGCTGTTTGTTGATAAGCTCGATGCAGATGAAGATGTGGCGGCAATTTTGTATCAGGAAGGCTTTAGTAGTATTGAAGAGATTGCCTATGTGCCCCATGCCGAGTTGCTGGAAATTGAAGAGTTTGATGAAGATATTGTTGATGAACTGCGTAATCGTGCTCGAGATGTCCTGCTGACCCAGGATATTTCAAAAGAGGAGCATGCTGATGATAAACCAGGCGTAATAGAGTTGATCGATTTGGAGGGTATGGATGAGGCGCTCTACCAGCTGTTAACCGCTCGCGGTATCAATAGTTGGGAAGAATTGGCGGAACTCTCCATAGATGATTTTGATGATGTAGACGGTGTTGATGAAACACGTGCGGGTGCCTTGATTATGGCCGCTCGCGCACCATGGTTTGCAGAAGAGAGCAATAAATAAGTAGCTCAAGGGGTAGGTGTTATGTCTAGCGTAACAGTCAAACAATTTGCTGAGGCAGTCTCTGTTCCGGTTGAACGATTACTTTCTCAGTTGTCAGAGGCTGGGTTGTCAGCTGAGACAGCGGACGCGTTGATTAGTGATGATGAGAAGGTTCTTTTGCTGGATTTTTTGCGCAAAAGTGGTGATGGAGTGAAAGAAAAGGCAGTTTCATCGCCTAAGAAAATCACGCTTAATCGCAAATCGACCAGTGAGCTGCGCCAGTCATCATCCCAAGGTGGTCGTTCAAAGACGGTCAGTGTTGAGGTGCGTAAAAAACGTACCTACGTCAAGCGCAGTGCGGCGGTAGATGAAACACCGACACCTAGCCCAGAAGAGAGCTCTGTTGAAACAGTCGCAGAGGTTGTTGCAAAGCCACCCGAGCCAGAAAAATCTGAAGAGACGCTGAAGCAAGAGATGCGTGAACGTGCCATTGAGCAGGCGCGTGTCACTGCGGCGACAGAGGCCAGTAAGAAGGCTAAGCTGAAAGGCGATGTGCTTGAAGAGGTGCGTCGACTCGCCGCTGAAGAGTCGAACCGTAAAAAGGCAGAGGAGGAGGCGCGCCTGTTGATTGAAGCGCGTAACGCCGTTAAGAGCACGGCAGCGCCTGCATCCGAGAAAAAAGCGGATGACACTAACCCGCGCAACAATAAGCGCAGGGGTAAGGGTGGCGATCGTGAAACCAAGTATGGCCGCAAAGAGCTGCATGTGGCAAAAGGCAAATCGGGTCGACGTGGTGGCAAGAAAGGCAAGCGTGCTCGTATGGTTGTTGATGATAATCAAGAGCATGGCTTTACAGCGCCTACGGCTCCAATTGTGCGCGAAGTGGCTGTGTCGGAGACCATTGCGGTTGCCGAACTGGCTCAACGCATGGCCGTTAAGGCTGCGGATGTTATCAAGGCGATGATGAATATGGGCACCATGGTGACCATAAATCAGGTGCTGGATCAGGAGACTGCCTCCATTGTGATTGAAGAGATGGGGCATAAAGTCAAGCTGATCAATGAAGATGCGATTGAAGATGAAATTGTAGGCCTAGTTGATGAAGATAACGGTGAGCGGGTTTCTCGGCCACCGGTTGTTACCATTATGGGGCATGTCGATCACGGTAAAACGTCACTGCTTGATTATATTCGAACCACTAAGGTTGCAGCGGGTGAAGCCGGTGGCATCACCCAGCATATCGGTGCATACCATGTGGATACACCAAAAGGAACCATCTCATTCCTCGATACTCCAGGGCACGCAGCGTTTACTGCAATGCGTGCTCGGGGTGCTAAAGCAACCGATATCGTGGTGCTTGTGGTTGCCGCAGATGATGGCGTGATGCCGCAAACAAAAGAGGCCATTCAGCATGCGAAAGCAGCTGAAGTACCCCTTATTATTGCAGTTAATAAGTGTGATAAAGATGAGGCAGATCCTAAACGCGTCATGCAGGAGCTGGTGGCGGAAGAGGTTATCCCGGAAGATTGGGGTGGTGAGCATATGTTTATTCAGGTCTCCGCCAAAACCGGACAAGGTGTTGATGAGTTGCTGGACAGCATCTTACTGCAGACCGAGATCCTTGAACTCACAGCCGTTACTGATGCACCGGCAAGAGGCGTTGTTATCGAGTCACGTCTCGATAAAGGTCGGGGGCCTGTGGCGACCATTTTGGTTCAAAACGGTACCTTGAAAAAAGGGGATATCGTGCTGGCGGGTCTGGAGTATGGTCGAGTGCGTACCATGCTTGATGAAAACGGCAAGCTGGTGACCAATGCAGGGCCATCGATGCCGGTTGAAATACTCGGTCTATCCGGTGTTCCTTCTGCAGGTGATGAGGCCATTGTGGTTGCCAATGAGCGTAAGGCGCGAGAAGTGGCGATGTTCCGCCAAGGCAAGTTCCGCGAAATAAAACTGGCGCGCCAACAGAAGGCTAAGCTGGAAAATATGTTCAACACTATGGCTGAAGGCAAAGTCAGTACCATGAACCTAGTTATTAAAGCCGATGTTCAAGGTTCATCTGAGGCACTCTCCGATGCGCTGCGTAAGCTCTCAACGGATGAGGTTCGAGTTAATATCGTCGCCAGTGGTGTGGGTGGTATTACCGAATCTGATATGAACCTGGCGATGGCATCCAGTGCCGTGGTGATTGGTTTCAATGTTCGTGCCGAAATATCGGCCAAGCGTTTAGCTGAAAATGAAGAGATTGAACTGCGTTACTACAGCGTGATTTATGATGCGATTGACGAGGTTCGCCATGCCATGACAGGCATGTTGGCACCTGAGTTCAAAGACGTGGTGGTGGGTATGGCTGAAGTTCGTGACGTGTTCAGCGCGCCAAAAATTGGTTTGATTGCTGGGTGTATGGTCATGGAAGGTGCGGTCAGACGCAGTAGCCCGATTCGAGTGCTGCGTGACAATGTTGTCGTCTACGAAGGTGAGCTCGAATCATTGCGCCGCTTCAAAGATGATGTCAATGAGGTCAAGAGCGGCACCGAGTGTGGCATCGGCGTGAAAAACTACAATGACGTTCAAGTGGGTGACCAGATTGAAGTCTATGATCGTATCGAGGTTAAACGTACACTTTAATGGCGACGCGTAACTACAAACGAACGGACCGTGTGGCGGATCAGATTCAACGTGAGCTGGCTCAGTTGATTGCTCGCCAGGTAAAAGACCCGCGTGTGGGTATGGTGACGATTACGGGTGTTGATGTCACTCGTGAGTTTGATCATGCGAAGATATTTTTCACCGTTATGGATGCAGATCAAGCCACGATTAAAGAGACCTCGACTGGATTGACTAAGGCGGCGGGCTTTCTGCGAAGAGAGTTGGGGCGTGCTATTCGTCTGCGAACGGTTCCGCAACTTCATTTTCACTATGACAGTTCCATCGAGCACGGCGCTCACCTCTCCAACCTGATTGAGCAGGCGGTTAAAAGTGATAAACGGCTTGCCGATGATGCGGATGAGGGTATTGATTTGCCTGAAAACGACAAGCGGTAGGTCGGCAGGTGGCTCGGCGTAAGAGAGGTCGTGACCTCAGTGGTGTTCTGCTTCTGAATAAACCGCTGGGTGATAGCTCCAACGGCATATTACAGCGTGTAAAGCGCCTTTATAATGCCAATAAAGCGGGGCATACTGGCGCGCTTGATCCACTGGCAAGTGGCATGTTGCCGATCTGTTTTGGTGAGGCTACCAAGTTTTCAAGTTATCTGCTGAATTCTGATAAGTGCTATATTGCGACCTGCAAACTGGGTGCCACCACCACCACGGGTGATGCCGAGGGAGAAGTGGTTCAACAACGCCCGGTAGGGGTGTATAGTAGGGCGCTAATGGCGCAAGTGGTTGCGCGCTTTAGCGGTGAAATTGAACAGATACCTCCCATGTATTCGGCCCTCAAACATAAGGGGCAGCCGCTGTACAAATTGGCAAGGCGAGGTGAAGAGGTTGAGCGTAAAGCACGCTCTATAACGATACATCGCTTGGATATCCTGCGTCACGAAGGTGATGAGCTGGATATTCGGGTCTGTAGTTCCAAGGGAACGTATATACGAACCCTTGCTGAGGATATCGGTGAGTTCCTCGGTTGTGGTGCCCATTTAACTGCCCTTCATCGTGAATGGGTGGCAGGATACGAAGATCATCCAATGGTCTCTCTTGCGCTGGTTGAGCAGCTGGCTGAGCAGGGATTTGAACAACTGGATGAGAAATTGTTACCGATGGAAGCCGCACTGAAAGACTTTCCGCAGGTTGAGCTTGATGCCGATGCCTCGTTTTACATCTGTCGCGGTCAACAGGTGTTTGTAGCGAATAGCCCCCCTTGTGGTCTGTTACGGCTCTATTCGCATGAAAAAGCCTTTTTGGGTTTGGGTGAAGTTCAGAGTGATGGACGAATCGCCCCCAAACGGCTTGTTAGCAGCGTTGAGTAATCATCAGCTGCTTAATTAATTTAAACTTATCCTGTACAGCAGGAGATTATTAGGAGTTTTACCAATGGCATTAACTGCTCAAGATAAACAAGCTATTGTCAACGATTACAAGCGTGGCGAGAGTGATACAGGCTCCCCCGAGGTTCAGGTTGCACTGCTGACTGCGCGTATCGAAGACCTCTCTGGTCACTTTAAAGAGCACAAGCATGACCACCACTCACGCCAAGGTCTGCTGCGTTGTGTTAACCAGCGTCGCAAATTATTAAGCTACCTGAAAAACAAAGATCTGGGTCGCTACCGCGATTTGATCTCTCGTTTAGGTCTGCGTAAGTAAATTAACAATAATCTATGGCCTTATCTCAAGGAGCCTGACGTGACGACAGCAACAGTAAAAACTTTCCAGTACGGCCAGCATACTGTCAAATTGGAAACAGGTGAAATTGCCCGCCAGGCCTCAGGTGCCGTGATGATCAGCATGGGTGACACCACCCTGCTGGTTACCTGTGTTGCAAAGAAAGAGGCCGTCGAAGGGCGTGATTTTTTTCCGCTGACGGTTAACTATCAAGAGCGTACTTACTCTGCGGGCAAGATTCCGGGTGGTTTTTTCAAGCGTGAAGGCAGGCCGACTGAGAAAGAGACGCTGACCTGTCGACTGATCGACCGCCCACTGCGTCCGTTATTTCCTAATGGATTTATCAATGAGGTGCAAATCGTTGCTACGGTGGTCTCCCTCGATCCTGAAATTGATCCTGACATCCCCGCAATCATCGGTGCCTCGGCAGCTGTTGCGTTATCGGGTTGTCCGTTTTCCGGAGTTATAGGCGCAGCGCGTGTTGCTTATGTTGATGGTCAGTATTTGCTGAACCCTGATCGTACCGTGTTGGCTACTTCTGACCTGGACCTTGTGGTTGCCGGGACGGAAAGTGCGGTGCTGATGGTTGAGTCGGAAGCGAAAGAGCTCTCTGAAGAGGTGATGTTGGGGGCCGTAGTCTACGGACACGAGCAGCTGCAAACGGCGATTAAGGCGATAGATGAACTGGTTGCTGAGGTGGGTGTCACAAAGTGGGAGTGGCAAGCGCCTGTAGAGGATGCCGAATTGAAGGCAGCCGTGGCTGAGATTGCTGAAACATCGGTCACTGCGGCGTATCAAATCAGTGACAAGCAGGCGCGTTATGCAGCACTGGATGAGGTTCGTGGTGATCTGGTGGCCAAATTGGCATCTGAAACGTCTCAGTGGAGTGCGGAGGCGGTTAAAGCAGCGCTGAGTAAACTTGAAAAATCGGTTGTGCGCACACGGATTATCGAAGGTAACCCTCGCATTGATGGTCGCGATAGCCACTCTGTGCGTCCCATCACGGTCACTACTGGTTTATTGCCTCGTGTCCACGGTTCATCACTCTTTACCCGCGGTGAAACACAAGCAATTGTAGCGGTTACACTGGGTACAGAGCGTGATGCACAGGTGATTGATGCGATTGAAGGTGAACGTAAAGATCCCTTCATGTTGCACTACAATTTCCCACCTTACTGTGTAGGTGAGACGGGTATGGTGGGTAGTCCGAAGCGACGTGAAATTGGTCATGGTCGTCTGGCAAAGCGCGGTGTTGCTGCGGTTATGCCGACACTTGACGAGTTTCCCTATGTTGTCCGCGTTGTATCAGAAATCACCGAGTCAAACGGCTCCAGCTCGATGGCTTCAGTGTGTGGCTCGAGTTTGGCATTGATGGATGCCGGGGTGCCGATAAAAGCACCTGTTGCCGGTATCGCCATGGGGTTGATTAAAGAAGAGAGTGGCTTTGCGGTGCTGAGTGATATTCTGGGTGATGAGGATCACTTGGGCGATATGGACTTTAAAGTGGCCGGTACTAATGGTGGTGTCACTGCATTGCAGATGGATATTAAAATCGATGGCATCACAAAAGAGATCATGGAGGCCGCTTTAGAGCAAGCCAAGGCGGGTCGCCTGTATATTTTGGGTGAAATGGCCAAGGTTATTCATGACTCCCGTGAAGATGTCTCTGATTTTGCACCTCGCATTCTGACGATTAAAGTTAACCCGGATAAAATCCGTGACATCATCGGCAAAGGCGGTGCAACGATCCGTGCGCTGACTGAGGAGACCGGCACCAGTATCGATATTTCTGATGATGGTGTGGTTAAGATCGCTTCTGTTGATGGTTTGGCAGCAAAAGAGGCTGTAAAGCGTATTGAACAGATTACCGCAGATGTTGAAGTGGGTTCAATCTACGAAGGTACGGTATCCAAGTTGATGGATTTCGGTGCTTTTGTGAATATCCTTCCTGGCAAAGATGGCCTGGTACACATCTCACAGATCTCTGTTGAGCGCGTTGAAAAGGTCAGTGACAAATTGTCAGAGGGTGATGTGATCAAAGTGAAGGTGCTTGAGATTGACAAGCAGGGTCGCATTCGCTTGAGTATGAAGGCAATCACTGAAGGCTGATTTTAGCTTTAGTTTTTTGTACAGGAGAGGGGCTTTTAGCCCTTTTTCTGTATGTGGTTGTTGACTCTTTCGGGGTGATTGCATGTGATCTACCTATTTCCCCCAGAAAGGCAGCGGTGGGTGGCGTGTTCTAGCGCGCTGAGTTCTAGCCGATTGAATAGAGAGGCAAGGCAACGGTTATGAGTGTTGAGCAATTAAACGCAGAGTTTGCTATTTCTGGTCAACTTGAATTTATTCAGGGTAAGGGTGGTCTGCCCTTTATCGCCATTGATAATGGCGCAGCGTGTGCCCTGATCTCAATCTATGGCGGACAAGTGCTGCGTTTTAAGCCCGCAGGGACTGCTGATGATCTCCTGTTCTTGAGTGATAAAGCTCATTATGTTCAAGGCCAGGCTATTAAGGGTGGAGTGCCGATCTGTTGGCCTTGGTTTGGTGATGACCCTGAAAATAGAGGCCGAGCAGCCCACGGCTTTGCGCGCAATCGAATGTGGCGTGTCATAGCGACTGAAGGTTCGGATGAAGGCGTCACCAAGGTGACGTTGGGTTTTTCTGATTCGGAGGATACTCGCAAAATTTGGCCGCACTCGTTTGATCTTCGTCTGGAAATTAGCGTGGGGCAGTCGTTGGGTTTGAGCTTGGTGACGCGCAATATGGGTGATCAGCCCTTGGTGATTACCCAAGCGCTGCACACCTATTTTAGTGTAACTGATATTAATCGAGTCTTCATAACCGGTCTGGATGGGGTCGGTTATCTGGATAAGGTCGATGACTTTAACCAGAAACAGCAGTGTGGAGACCTCTCAATCAGCGGCGAAGTGGACCGAATTTATACCGATGTACCTGCGGTATTGGCGATAAATGATGTGGCACGGCCACGGGCTGTGCAAATTGAATCCAGCGGCAATAAAACCTCAGTGGTTTGGAATCCGTGGAGAGACAAAACCGCCAACATGGCTGATCTGGATGATGAAGCTTATCAGCACTTTGTCTGTGTCGAAACAGCTAATGCAGCGGATGACCGCATTGAGATAGCTGCAGGTGAGTCGTATCAATTAACCGCTTATTACCGGGTTGCTGAGTAGCTAGCTCCTATGGTTGGACTCCTCCTCACGTATGCAGTTGAGCAGCGCTTGTAAGTCCTTTTTACGTGCGTAGGTGGGGCGCCATACTAAGGCGATCTGTCGGTGTGGCCCTGGTTCTGATAGCGGGCGTAAGTGGATGTTGCTCTGCTCTACCAACATACTCTCTGCCGCCATATCAGGAATAAAAGTTATCCCCTGACCACCTGCAACCATCTCTATCATTGTGTAGAGGCTAGTGCCTTGGATTGCAGCACGTTGGCGCGACGATTGCCAATGGCAGGCAGCGAGCGCATGATCACGCAGACAGTGCCCCTCCTCCAACAGCATGATTTCATCAGCAGGCAACTGATCAGACGACATCGCTTGATGACTGCTTGCCAGTGGATGGTCTGGCGGGAAGGCGATGCAAAAGTTCTCTTCGCTGATCAATTCATGCTCTAACCCCTTTAAATTGTAGGGTAGAGCCATGATCGCGCAGTCAATCTGACCACTGCTTAACCGCTCCAGCAGCGATGCGCTTCGCTCTTCGATGAGCAGTAGCTTCAGCTTTGCAAAGTGTTTGCGAATACCGGGCAAAACCTTGGGCAGTAAAAAGGGGCCAATGGTAGGAATGACACCTAACCTAAGCTGCCCGACCAAGGTACCCATTTCACCTTTGGCGGTCTCTACGATCTCATTAGCCTGCTCTATCAACTGTCGAGCTTTAGGCTCCAACATATAACCCAAAGGTGAGATAAGCACCTTTCGTTTGTTGCGTTCAAACAGCGCTCCGCCCAGCATCGCTTCCAGCTCTTGTATGCCAGAGCTCAAAGTGGACTGGGTGACAAAGCAGCGCTCAGCCGCATGACCAAAGTGTTTTGACTCAATTACTGCAAGAAAGTATTGCAGCTGGCGCATGGAGGGTAAGTTAATAATCGAAATTTCCAATCACAGTTAGTTAATTAATTCATTGGATCTACTTTATAGATTTTCTTAGACTAGCTCCAGTTTAAATATCTTTCATCACACAAGGAATCTCTGATTAAGTCTGGATGAATTTAGGCTGAGAGGAAATTGCTCTCATTTATTCCGAAATGCGCAGTAATAGTCACTCTATTGGTGCAATTTTCGGGATAAATGAGGGCGATTTCAGCCAGCATAAAGCATTCATGACTTGAGCAGGGCTTCCACAAGGAGCAATCTATGAAAAAATCTATCTTTGCCCTCGCAATGCTGGCCGCTGGCTCAGTGCATGCCTTGGAGGCGATACCGAGTGTCGTACAAGTGCCTGCTGATAATCCAATGAGTATGGCGAAAGTTGAACTGGGAAAGCAGTTATATTTTGACCCACGGCTCTCAATCGACGGCACCGTCTCGTGTAACACTTGCCACAATGTAATGGCGGGTGGTGCCGATGATCGCCCAACATCAGTGGGTGTTAATGGTCAGCGGGGTGGTCGAAATGCCCCCACTGTTTGGAATGCCGCTCTGTTGAGTGCTCAGTTTTGGGATGGCCGCGCTGCAACACTGGAAGATCAGGCCAAGGGGCCACCACTGAACCCAATCGAAATGGGCATGCCTTCTGAACAGGCCGTTGAAGAGCGCCTCAGCAGTATTCCTGGCTATAAAGTCCAGTTTGAATCGATTTTCGGAGAGGTCTCTTACGATAATATGGCTAAAGCCATTGCTGCCTATGAGCGCACCTTGATTACAATGAATAGCCCTTTTGACCGTCATGTGAATGGCGATAAAATGGCAATGAGTAAGCAAGCGGTTAAAGGTATGCAGCGTTTTGAAGAGATAGGTTGTGTGAGTTGTCACTCAGGAGTTAACTTTGCTGGCCCTAAAATGACCCTAGGTGAAGGCTTCTATCAAAAATTCCCTCTTTTTGAAAATGATGACATCGCTAAATATAACCTGGACGAAGATAAGGGTCGTTACGAAGTCACAAAAGATGCCGCGGATATGAATAGCTGGCGTGTTCCCTCGCTGCGCAATATTGCGGTAACAGCCCCCTATTTTCACAATGGTGCAGTAAAAACTCTGCATGAGAGTGTGCGTATCATGGCCGTCTCACAGTTGGGTGTGGAGTTGAAGCCGAGTGAGGTTGAGGAGATTGTTGCTTTCTTAAACAGCCTGACAGGTGAGTTCCCTGAACAGACCATGCCTAGGTTGCCAGGAGTGGCAGGTGAGAGCTTGGTGGGTAGTATAAAGTAACCCACTGCTTTGCCACAAAAAAACCCGGCCTAGTGCCGGGTTTTTTGTGGCACTTAAAACCATTATATTTAGATTTTGTGATGGGTAGCATGGCAGCTATCTTTTTATAACCTATACTTTTCTCCTATGCAGAGTAAAAGATATCGTCTTGAGTGGAATAGCGGTATGAGTGTCGGTATCGATGTGATCGATAACGAACACAAGGTGCTGATTGAGATGGTCGCCCGATTATCAGATGCCATTGATAACAATGATGCTGATGAGGTGGTACTGGAGATATTCGAACGCCTTGAACTCTACGTAAAAGAGCACTTCTCCCGGGAAGAGGCGTTGATGGCAACACTCAACTATGCGCGCTTGCCCCCCCACAAAAAACAACATCAGAAATTTATAAAGAAAATATCCGAATTTAAAACGACGCTACAAGAGAACTACTCCATCGCCGTTGCAGAAGAGGTTAACCTGTTTCTATTCAACTGGTTAACCAATCACATCCTGATTGAAGATATGCGTTTCTCCCTGCCGGCCTATGAGCGTGGCTTGAGCGATTACCAGGCCAGAAAATTAACCGGATTAAAGGGTTTTGCTATCTGGCTGGGCAGCAATATTCCTCTCAGACAGCGAATAGTGTTGGCCGCATTGATCCCCATTGGCGGCATACTGCTGTTGAGTTTTTTCATACTTTTTTCGGGCTATCAACAGTTAGGCGAGATGAAATCGCTGTTGGTAAAAAACAAGCTGCTGCAGACAGTCAATGAGCTTACCCATCACTTACAAACCGAACGCGGCCTCTCCCTAGGTTATCTAGCCGCTGAGAACGACTACTATTTTAGTAAGCTTGTAGATCAGCGCCGTCTCAGTGATCACTCTATTGCACAGTTTAATGATGAGTTACAGCGCAGTTATGCAGTAACGCTTGGGGAGGGTGTTTTATTGCCCATCGAGCAGGCTCGGCAACAGCTTCTTCAATTGAAACAATGGCGTGAAAAAGTGGACAAAAAAGTGGCTGTGGAGGGTGAGGTTAAGCAGTTTTACACGGTGCTGATTGCCGACCTTCTTGATCTTCCGGGTACCCTATTACAACTCGAAGTAGCCTCTAATATCGCCTTGAAAATGGCCGCCTTCACTTCGGTGTTGCGCCTTCGGGAGTCGGGGGCATTGCAGCGTGATTTGGGTGTTGAGGTGATCGATGCAGTGTACTTTAGTGAGGAGGATCACACTGTTTTTGCCCGCTTGTCAGGTGAGCAGAGTGGCATCAACCATTTAATTGAGCAGCTGTTAACCCGTGAGCAGAGGGATAAATTTCTCGCGCTGTACCAGCTTGAAGCTGCCGCAGTGCAATCTTATCAGGTACAGATATACCAGGCAGCGGCTGATGGTCGGCTAACTCACCTGAGTAGCCAGCGCTGGTTTGAATTGATGTCAAACAAGCTGGATAAGTTGAAAATGATCGCCAATCAGTTGGCCGCAGATGTTGAGTCTCGCATTCACCATAAGATTCAAATATTAACCACAAGGCTCAGTTACTACGCTTTCGGGCTCTTGGTTATTTTGGCGCTGATCTCATGTTCATCCTGGTTATTGAGTTACAGCATAATCTCTCCTGTACACCGCGTTACCCGGGCAATGAAGCGCTTGGCGCAGGGGTATCGGGATTTTCATTTTTTCGATAAATTTGCCAAAGATGAGCTGGGTGAGATGGTGGGTGCCTATGAGGCTTGCCGCATCAACCTGCTGCGGGCTGATATTGCCGAAACGGTTCACTCCCGGCGACAAGACTTTAATCTGAAAACAAAAATTAGGGAGCGGGAGCATTATAGAGTGCTCTCATCAGTTGATCCTTTAACCGGAGTACTGAATCGGCGTGAATTCAATAAGCGTGCCCAATATGAGATTGAGATGGCGTGGCGTTATGGTCGGCCCTTTTCCCTGATGATGATCGACCTTGATCATTTCAAAAAAATAAATGACCTGTACGGCCACGGGGGAGGTGACAAGGTTCTCAAGGAGTTTTGCAATACCTGTTATCGCACTATTCGAGAGATTGATATTCTGGCCCGTGTCGGAGGGGAGGAGTTCGCTATTCTTATGCCGGAGACAAATGCCAGGCAAGCCTACGAGCTGGCAGAGCGGATACGCAGTGCGGTTAGTAAATTATCGATTCCTGTGAATGGCGCAGAAGCCTCTGTTACGGTCAGTATTGGGATCGTTGAGTGGTCATCGGCACATCAAAAAGAGGTCGGAAAAGTATTGACTGATGCAGATGCAGCACTCTATCAAGCTAAAAATTCAGGAAGAAACCGAAGCGTAATCTACACTCCCCCCCGAGGCGAAGCCTGATGGTGTAGAGTAGCGGTACACTACTGCTCCCTGCAATCCCCTCTTTTACATAAAAAAATACCTTTTACCGCCAAAGATCGAGTGCGATACTTGGTTTCACGTCGTTGTTACGTCAAAAAAATAGCGCCCGCTGTTTCATGGGGGGGTAAGGTCGGATATAAACGGGTATCGAACGTAGTTATTTTTTGTATCTATTTGTTTTTATATGATAAATGAAAAGTGGGCGCAAAATTTGCATTTTGTGACGCAAGTTTAATGGAGAGTGAGTTATGGCGAAGCCAGAAGAGCTTGATTTGGCAGATAAAGGCGCAAAAGGCGGTAGCAAAAAGATTATTTTAATCGCCGTGCTGGTGCTTGTCGGGATGTTAGTGCTCGTGGGTACTATGGTTGGCACACTGTGGGCGTTAGGTGTTATTCCATCGCAACAGGGGGAGTCTGCACAGGTTTCCGAGGCGCAGGTTGAAGCAAGCGCCGAAGAAGAGCCAAAAGGGCCTGCTGTTTATATGAAGGTTGAGCCTCCTTTTGTGGTTAATTTTGATGGGCAGGGGAAAGCGCGCTTCCTGCAGGTGACGATGGAGCTTGTGGGGCATGATGAATCGGGGCTGGAGGATGCGATGCACCACATGCCCGCCATCCGCAATGCAATGCTGTTGATTTTAAGCAGTCAAAGTTATGACGTGCTGAGTACTGTGGAGGGGAAGGAGCAGCTGCGGCAGCAGGCGTTGGCTGAAGTGCAGGTCATTCTTGAGCGTGAAGTGGGTCACTCCGCCGTTGAAGATCTCTATTTGACCAGCTTGGTGATGCAGTAGGAAAGTACCATGTCAGCTAACGACTTACTCTCACAAGATGAAATCGATGCGCTGTTACACGGCGTAGATGATGGCGATGTTGAGACCGATAATATGGCCGATGATGGCCAGCCTCACAGCTACGACTTTACATCCCAGGATCGTATTGTGCGGGGGCGGATGCCGACCCTGGAGATGATTAACGAACGTTTTGCCCGTTTTTTTCGTTTTAGTATTTTCAATATGTTGCGTCGTTCGCCGGAGATCACCACCAGTGGTGTCGAAATGATCAAGTTTGGTGAATATGTCCACACTCTTTATGTTCCGACCAGCTTGAATATGATCAAGGTAAAGCCACTGCGTGGAACTGCGCTGTTTGTTATTGACCCTAAATTAGTCTTTATTCTGGTGGATAACTTTTTTGGCGGCGAAGGGCGTTTTCATGCGCGTATTGAGGGGCGGGAGTTTACACCGACGGAGCAGCGTATTACCCATATGTTGTTGCAAGAGGCGTTCAACGATATGCGAAAATCCTGGGCTCTGGCGATGGATGTGGAGTTTGAGTACCAGAGTACAGAGGTTAATCCGCAGTTTGCCAACATTGTAAGTCCTACCGAAGTTGTGGTGGTGAGTAAATTCCATGTCGAGTTGGAGGGTGGCGGTGGCGATTTTCACATTACCATGCCTTACTCAATGCTGGAGCCGATTCGTGAGCTGTTGGATGCGGGAGTCCAGAGTGATCGTTCAGAACGAGATGATCGCTGGACTGATGCGCTGCGTGAGGGTGTTCAGGATGCACTGGTGGAGGTCGACTGCCCTCTGACCCGGGCAACTATGTCGCTGCGGGATGTTGTCAAGTTACAAGCGGGTGATGTTATTCCCATTGAGATGCCGGAGTCGTTAACCGGATATATTGAAGGCTTGCCGATGTTTCGTGGCCAATATGGCAGCCATAAAGGTAATGCGTGCCTGAAAGTAGATGAAATTATCTCTCGCCCTGAACAGAAACCGAGCCTAACCATAGGAGGCGATGCCGATGAGTGATGACAAAAACCAGGATGAGATGGCTGACTCTTGGGCGGCAGCTCTTGATGAGCAGACCGGCGAGAGTGCTGATGCTGCAGATGCCGAAGCGGGTGATGCTTGGGCTGATGCCTTGAATGAGCAGGCAGAGGCGGAAGTGGCACCGCTACAGGAGATGTCTGAGAACTCAACATTTGCATCTGCGGAGGGTGACGTAAATCTGGATATGATCCTGGATATACCGGTTGATATTTCAATGGAGATCGGGCGCACCAAGATCAGCATTCGTAACCTTCTGCAGCTCACCCAAGGCTCGGTTGTTGAGCTGGACAGGCTGGCGGGTGAACCCCTCGATGTGATGGTTAATGGCACACTCATTGCACACGGCGAAGTGGTGGTGGTTAATGAGAAATTTGGTATCCGCCTAACTGATGTGATTAGCGCCACAGAACGCATTAAGCGTTTGAAATAGCATGTTTAAACGCCTATTCACATTACTGGTATTGGCTCTGTTCCCACTATTGGCGATTGCCGGGGGTGAGGTGAGCAGTACCGATGCAACCGCTCAAACAGGCGTACTGGATATTGGCAGTGCGATACGGTTAATTCTGGGGCTGTTTGTGGTGCTCTTTCTCATCATCGCTAGCGCCTGGTTGTTTAAACGGTTTGGCCGCTGGCAGGGCGGCTATACCGACCAGCTGAAAATTGTCGGTGGTCTGGCCGTGGGGGCGCGTGAACGTATCGTTTTAGTTCAGGTGGGTGAACAACAGCTGTTGATTGGTATCGCACCGGGAAATATTCGCACCCTGCATGTGCTGGATGAGCCACTTCCTTCGGTAGATCTTGGCAGTGCGGGCAAACCGATAGTCGAGAAGTTTGCAGCGGTTCTTAAAAAACAACGTAACGGGCGAGCGGTGAATGAAGCTTCTACAGAAAAATAGCCTCTCCTTTATTTTGGTTGTAGTGGCGCTGCTGTTAATGCTGCTGCCGACACTCTCCATGGCAGCGGAGGGTGTCCTGCCTGCAGTAACCGTGACAGATAATCCTGACGGTTCAAAAACCTACTCCGCAACCCTGCAAATTCTCTTTTTGATGACCATACTCAGCCTGCTGCCAGCAGCGCTGATCATGATGACCTCTTTTACACGAATTATTATTGTACTGGCGGTATTGCGGCACGCTATCGGGCTGGCGCAATCACCTTCCAACCAAATTTTGATTGGTCTGGCACTGTTTCTTACACTATTTGTGATGGCTCCGGTATTTGAAAAGGTCAATGAGATGGCGGTTCAACCCTACTTGGCAGATGAGATGAACCTTCAGGATGCGGTTGTGGCGGGGAGCGCCCCATTTCGTGAGTTTATGCTCAACCAGACCCGGGATAATGACCTAGAAGTGTTTGCAAAAATATCAGGTACCGAGCACATCGCCTCACGGGAAGAGATTCCTTTTACCTTGCTGTTGCCCTCATTTGTAACCAGTGAGTTGAAAACAGCATTCCAGATCGGTTTTATGATTTTCCTGCCTTTTTTAATTATCGATCTGGTGGTTGCCAGTGTGTTGATGGCCATGGGCATGATGATGCTCTCGCCCATGATGATCTCACTGCCCTTTAAATTGATGCTGTTTGTCTTGGTTGATGGCTGGGTGCTGATTATGGGCACCCTCGCGTCAAGCTTCTACATGTAGGAGGAAGATATGACGTCGGAAACGGTTCTCACTATTGCTCGACATGCCATTGAAGTGGCGGTATTGATGGCGCTGGTACTGTTAGTGCCGGGGTTGATTATCGGTTTATTGGTTGCTGTCTTTCAAGCGGCTACACAGATCAATGAGATGACACTCAGCTTCGTGCCTAAATTAATTTTCACTTTTGGGGTGCTACTCTTTGCTGGACCATGGTTGCTAAACCTGTTGGTTGATTATACGCGTGGGCTGTTTATGAGCATCCCCTCGATGATTGGTTAGATACCGTGCACTTCACAACGCCAGAGCTCACCGCCATGGTGGGTGCTTATCTGTGGCCTTTTTTTCGTATTGCTGCCATGTTGATGGCGATGCCTCTGATCGGCACAAAAACAGTACCCAAACAGGTGCGCCTCGGCTTTGCTCTAGTTTTAACGCTGATCATAGCGCCGCTGGTGCCCGATGTCCCTCAGGTTGATCCTCTCTCCATAGAAGCGGTTCTGATTGTTTTTCAGCAGGTGTTGATCGGTGTTGCGATGGGTTTTGTGCTGCAACTGGTGTTTGCTGTTTTTCTGGTCGCTGCACAGGTGATCTCCATGCAGATGGGACTAGGCTTTGCGATGATGATTGACCCCCAGTCAGGTACTAGTGTTCCCGTTTTGGGACAGCTATTTTCGATTGTGGTGACACTGGTATTCCTATCACTGGATGGTCACTTGCTGCTCATCGAAATGCTGGCGAACAGTTTTCATACCCTTCCTATCTCCACCTCAGGCATCACATCCAATGGTTTTTGGCTGATCGCCTTATGGGGGCGGGAAGTTTTTTCCGGTGCTGTTTTGGTGGCGTTGCCTGCCATTGCGGCACTGCTGTTTGTTACGCTCACGCTGGGTGTGATGACCCGAGCAGCCCCGCAGTTTAATATTTTTGCGGTGGGTATTCCGATTAGCCTTATCTGGGGAATGATGATCATTTATATCATTTTACCCGGCTTGATTGAGCAGATTGATGATCTGTTTATGAGTGGCTTTCAACTCATCAGTCGTCTGCTGGGTGGTGCGTAATGGCTCAGGACGATAGTGGTGAACGCACCGAAGAACCTACCTCAAAACGACTGCAGGAGTCCCGTGAAAAGGGGCAGATCCCTCGATCTCGTGAATTAAATACCCTGATGATTTTGATTGCCAGCGTAATGGGGCTTCACCTGTTGGGCGCTGGAATTATTGAGGAGATTTCATCCATCTTCAAAACCACCCTGCAAATTAGCCGTGAAGAGATTTTTGACGTTAGTATCTTACTCGTGGTGTTGAAACGGGTGTTAATTGATGCGCTGCTGATGCTGGTGCCCTTTTTTGCATTGGTCGCTGTGGTTGCCATTCTCTCGGCGGTCATGTTGGGAGGCTGGAGTTTTAGTGTGAAATCGCTTGGCTTCAAAGCCTCCAAAATGGATCCCGTCAAAGGTATTGGCAGAATGTTTGGTGTCAAAGGATTGATGGAGCTGGTGAAAGCGTTGGCCAAGTTTTTCCTGATCGCAACCGTGGCCGGATTCTTATTGTGGGTTCAGCTGGAGGAGTTTCTCCAGCTGGGAATGCAGACCGTTGAAGTGGGGATGGCACACTTTGTGGATATCCTCTTCTGGGTGATGCTTATTTTGGTGCTCTCGCTGGTGGTGGTTGCGGCCCTCGATGTCCCTTTTCAGCTATGGGACCATAAGCGGCAGCTGAAAATGAGTATGCAAGAGATCAAGGATGAAACCAAACAGGCTGAGGGTAGCCCCGAGATGAAAGGGCGGATTCGACAGCTACAGATGGAGGCCGCTCAACAGCGCATGATGCAAGACGTACCAACGGCTGACGTGGTCATTACCAATCCGGATCACTATGCGGTAGCGCTCAGTTACAACCAGAATGAGAGTGGTGCTCCCAAGGTGGTTGCCAGTGGTGTTGACCTAATTGCACTGCAAATTCGCGCGATTGCTAAAGAGCATGATGTGCCTATTGTAGAGGCTCCGCCTCTGGCGCGTGCCATCTATCACAGTGCTGAGATTGGAGCCGAAATTCCGGCAGGTCTCTATGTCTCAGTCGCCAAAATTTTGGCTTATGTCTACCAAGTTGATTTGTACCAGCAACAGCAAGGGGGTAAGCCCACCTCATTAAAAGAGAGTGACTTACCTATTCCTGATGATTTACGCAGAGATTGATTGTTGATGTTTGAGTTAAAAAAAATCACTCAATTTTTTAAAATGATAATGAGCAATGGCTTGGGTGCGCCGCTGTTAATGCTGGCGATGCTGGGCATGGTGGTGGTGCCGATGCATCCACTTATGCTGGATGCGCTGTTTACCTTTAATATTGCGCTGGCACTGCTGGTTCTACTTGCTGCCGTCTACGTCAAGCGCCCGCTTGATTTTGGCGTATTTCCAGCTGTTCTGCTGATTGCTACCCTGATGAGACTGGCCCTTAATGTAGCCTCCACACGGATCGTTTTGCTTGAAGGCCATACCGGAACAGATGCCGCAGGCTATGTGATTGAGGCTTTTGGTGAGTTTGTTATCGGTGGTAACTACGCAGTAGGTATTGTGGTCTTTGCCATATTGGTCATTATCAACTTTGTGGTGGTGACCAAAGGTGCCGGGCGCATATCCGAGGTGAGCGCACGCTTTACCCTCGACTCCATGCCGGGTAAGCAGATGGCGATTGATGCTGACTTGAATGCTGGCATGATCGATGCGGAGACCGCCAAGCAGCGCCGATCAGAGGTGGTGCAGGAGGCTGACTTTTATGGCTCCATGGACGGTGCCAGCAAATTTGTGCGTGGTGATGCCATTGCGGCGATCATGATTCTGTTTATTACCCTCATTGGTGGCTTGGCGATTGGCATGGCGCAGCATGATATGCCCTTTGGAGAGGCGGTGCGTAACTTCAGTCTACTGACCATCGGTGACGGGCTGGTGGCACAAATTCCATCACTGCTGCTCTCGACTGCGGCGGCGATTGTAGTGACCCGCGTCTCCTCAGAACAGGATATGGGTGGCCAGGTGGCCGATCAGCTATTGCAGCCTAGGGCGTTAGCGGTGACGGCCGGTATTATGGTGGTGATGGGGGTTATTCCGGGTATGCCTAACATCGCTTTTTTAAGCTTAGCGGCGCTCTGTGGTGCGGGTGCTTATTGGGCTAAACAGCGTCTCGCCCGGTTGCCAGAGATGGCCCTAGCGGGAGGGGGCACGGCTGGGCAGGCTGCGGTTTCGCCGGTTGAATCAGTGCCACCGGAGCCTGAGGTTAAAGAGTTGGGGTGGGACGACGTACCACCCGTTGACCTAGTAGGGCTGGAGGTTGGCTATCGCTTGATTCCGATGGTGGATAAATCCCAGGGTGGTGAGTTAATGGGGCGCATCAAAGGTGTCCGTAAAAAACTCTCACAAGAGTTGGGTTTTTTGATTCCGCCGGTACATATTCGGGATAACCTGGATCTCGCACCGAATGCTTATCGCCTTATATTGATGGGGGTTACGATTGCGGAAGATGAAGTATTTCCTGATCGTGACCTGGCGCTGAATCCAGGGCAGGTGTATGGCAGCCTGCAAGGGGCCGAGTGCCGTGATCCCGCCTTTGGCTTGGAGGCGGTCTGGATCGATAGTGGACAGAAAGAGAGTGCACAAACACTGGGGTATACCGTGGTCGACCCCAGCACCGTGGTGGCAACACATTTGAGTCATATCTTGCAACGTCATGCCCATGAGCTGCTCGGTCGTGAAGAGGTTCAGCACCTATTGGATAACCTGGCTAAAAAAGCCCCCAAACTGGTGGAGGAGCTGGTGCCCAATGCGCTGCCATTGGGGGCTGTGTTGAAGGTGTTGCAAAACTTGCTGGTGGAAAATGTCACTATCCGGGATATTCGTACCATCGCCGAAACATTGGCGGATTATGCACCACAAAGCAAAGACCCTCTCTTTTTGACCGGTGTGGTGCGGGTCTCACTGGGGCGCGCTATCCTGCAAAGCATTGCGGGGCCGGCAGTTGAGCTGGAGGTGATGACGCTCGCCCCTAATCTGGAGCAGATACTGCAACGCTCGGTACAGCAGGCAGGTGAGGGTGGGATAGAGCCGGGTATGGCGGACAAGTTGCACACTGCACTGCAAGAGCACACGCAGCGCCAGGAGTCATTAGGCAAGCCCGCGATACTTCTGGTCTCCGCACCGATACGTCCCCTAGTGGCGCGATTTGTGCAGCACTCAATCCCAGGGGTGAGTGTGCTCTCATACAACGAAGTACCAGATGATAAACAGATTAAAATTATCGCCACGATTGGATAGTCATCTCTCCAGCGCGGGTGAAAGGGGTTAGCGATGAAAATTAAGCGTTATTTTGCGGCTGATATTCGCCAGGCGATTCGCCTCGTTCGTGAAGAGCAGGGGCCCGACGCGGTGATTCTTTCCAATCGCAGTGTTGAGGGTGGCGTTGAGATCGTCTCGGCAGTTGACTACGATGAGTCACTCTTTGAAGAGCAAACCGCTGAATCGGTAGCCCCTCCAACCGTAAAACCCGCTGTTGTAGCGACGCAGAGTGAACAACGTTCTCGCTTTGATGATCACTTTCGTGATGATGAGTATCACCCCGCCCCGACACCTCAAAAGCGTGTCAATAAGGGGGCTGCAGATCGCTCTTCCCGGGCAGTGCCTGAAAAAAGAGCCGAGCAGATGCGTCAAAATCGTGTTGCACCCCCAACAGAGGCGGCGGTATCACCTGCAGGTCGTCAAATTTCCGGCAGTACGCGAACCCACCGCGCACCTCAAATGGAGTGGAGCCAAGACCCGGTATTGGTGGGTATGAAAAATGAGCTGACAGAGTTGCGCGGTTTAGTTGAGCAGCAGTTGAGTGGTTTTGCATGGGGAAGTGTAGTGCGCCAGCACCCGTTGCACGCACGTCTAATGCGCCAGCTAATGACGCTGGGCTTAAGCGCACAGGAGAGCAAGCAAATCGCCGCCGCGGTGAATGAAAAACAGACCTTTGATCAAGCGTGGCGCTTGGCATTAGCGATCATGGAGCAGCGCTTGATGATGACAGAGGATGATATTTTGAGTGATGGCGGCATGGTTGCGCTGGTAGGGCCAACCGGTGTCGGTAAAACCACCGCCATTGCGAAACTGGCGGCACGCTATACGTTGCGCCACGGAGCAGGCCGGGTGGCGCTGATTACCACCGATAATTATCGCATTGGTGCTCAGGAGCAGTTGCGCACTTTCGGCCAGATTTTGGGTGCCCCGGTCTATGTGGCCAAAAACTATCAAGAGCTGGCGCAGACGATTGAGGCGATTGATGACAAAGATCTGATACTGATCGATACCGCAGGGATGAACCCCCAAGACCTTCGATTAACAGAGCAACTATCCCAGCTGCGAAGCTCGGTGCATGAGGTGAAGTGTTATCTGGTTCTCTCGGCAAATAGTCAGGCCGCTGGGCTGGAGGTGGCCGTGAATACCTTTGAAAAAGTGGGTTTGCAAGGGTGTATTATCAGCAAGATTGATGAAACAACCAGTCTTGGTGAGGTACTATCGACCGTGTTGACTCACAACTTGCCCATCGCCTATATCAGCGACGGGCAGCAGGTTCCAGAGGACCTTCACCCCGCTCGCTCACATGATTTAGTGGCACGTTGTCTTGCGATGGCTGAGAAACAGAACAACCCCCTCTCCGATGAAATGGTTGAACTTCAATATGGAAAGGTGGCCATGAATGCTAATGTCTGAAGGCTATGATCAGGCAGAAGGACTTCGTCAAATGAGTAAAGCAAACCCGGTTAGAGTGTTGGCGGTTGCCAGTGGTAAGGGCGGAGTGGGTAAAACAAATATTTCGGTCAACCTCGCGGTGAGCCTTGCCCAGTTAGGTCGCCGAGTGATGGTGATGGATGCCGATCTGGGGTTGGCGAATCTTGATGTTATGCTGGGTCTTCATCCGCAATATAACCTCTCACATGTGCTGAGCGGCAAACGAACACTGGAGGAGATCATACTCACAGGCCCGGCGGGTATTCGTATTGTCCCCGCCGCGTCTGGCATACAAAACATGGCAGAGCTGGAGCCGGCACAGCATGCCGGTTTAATCCGCTCATTCAGTGAGTTAAGCCATACGCTGGATGTACTGATCATCGATACCGCAGCCGGAATTTCAGATAGCGTGGTTAGCTTTAGCAAGGCAGCACAAGAGGTGCTGGTGGTGGTATGTGATGAGCCCGCTTCACTCACCGATGCTTATGCGCTGATTAAACTATTAAGCCGTGAACATGGGCTGTTTCGTTTCCGAATTATAGCAAATATGGCAGGCTCTACTCAGGAGGGGCGTGAGCTGTTCAAAAAGCTGACACGGGTCACCGATAAGTTTTTAGATGTGATGCTGGACTTTGTTGGCGTAGTTCCCTACGATGAATACCTGCGAAAATCCGTGCGCAAACAACGAGCTGTGGTTGAGGCGTTTCCTAGAAGCAAAGCCTCGATGGCCTTTAAAGAGATGGCCAAACGCATTGAAAATTGGCCAGTGCCCAGTGGGCCTGGAGGCCACGTTGAGTTCTTTGTTGAGCGACTAATACAAGCAGGGCGAAACAGTGAAGAGGGGAAACTATGAGTGGCGTTGCCATGCCTAAAGCTCCAAGAAGTGATATTGCCATCCCTGATAAGATGGTTAAAAAGTATGCCACCTTGGTAAAGCGAATAGCTTATCACCTGATGGGGCGACTGCCGCCTACGGTTCAGGCGGATGACCTGATTCAATCAGGCATGATTGGTTTACTAGAAGCGGCACGTAATTATGATGAAACTCAGGGTGCCAGCTTTGAAACCTATGCCGGCATTCGTGTGCGAGGCTCGATGCTGGATGAGATTCGTAAAAATGATTGGGTGCCCCGTTCAGTACACAAAAAAACCCGCATGGTGGCTGAGGTTGTCAGAGAGATTGAGAACCGTACCGGGCGCGATGCCCGTGATCATGAGATTGCCGAAGGACTTGGCTTTACCATGAAGGAGTATCACAAAATACTCAAAGACACCGGTGGGCAGCGGGTATTTAGTTTTGATGAAATCGGCTTGGATGGTACCTCACTTTCTGAAACCTATGCAGATGAGCGTACCGGTCCCTACGAAGGTTTACAGACCGCTGGCTTTCGTGATCATCTGATGGATGCCATTGCGGGCTTGCCTGAGAGAGAGCGTTTGGTGATGGGTTTGTACTACGACGAAGAGCTCAATTTGCGAGAGATCGGAACCATCTTGGGGGTGAGTGAATCCCGGGTCAGTCAAATTCACAGCCAAGCCGTTATTCGTCTGCAAGCGCGCCTAACACCTTGGACTCGGGGCTGATTTATCAATTAAATAAAAAAGCACCTAAACTAAACTCCACTATAGGCCGAATAGTAATCCATAGAGAGCTTTGCACGAGAAATAGTTTCCATTTCTGCAAGGCAAAAATGATCGAACAAAGCTCTCCCCCTAGTTTATTACTTCAGATAATTACAAGGTGAGCTTTCAATGCCTGCAAATCCTAATATGAAGATCCTTATTGTGGATGATTTTTCCACAATGCGACGCATCATAAAAAATCTTCTTCGAGATTTGGGTTACAACAACACAGCCGAGGCGGACGACGGCCAGACCGCGCTACCCCAGTTACAAAACGGCAACTTTGATTTTTTGGTAACTGATTGGAACATGCCGGGCATGACCGGCATCGAACTTCTTAAGCATGTTCGAGCTGATGAAAATCTCGCCAAGTTACCTGTCTTGATGGTGACGGCAGAAGCCAAGCGCGAACAAATTGTTGATGCTGCGCAATGCGGTGTTAATGGCTACATCATCAAACCCTTTACAGCAGCCACTCTCAAAGAAAAAATCGACAAAATATTTGAACGCATAGACGGTTAACACGGCTCCCATGTTTCCCCTTATCTAGGACGACTCTTTAAATATGTGCGATTCAAATACCCACCCAGAGATGCTCTCTATAGCTGAAAAGCTAGTGGTCGAATTAAAGGCTGGAAATGATGAGCAAGTGACACTGCTGGTCGATGAGCTGGCTCATATTAGAGAGGGTGAGCTGTTTCAGGAGATCGGCAAGCTAACTCGGGAGCTACACAGCTCAATTGCCAGCTTCGAGGTGGACTCGGCGCTTTGTGATATTACCAAAAGCGATATTCCCGATGCAAAAGAGCGCCTGAGTTACGTTATTACCATGACCAATCAATCCGCCAACAAAACACTGACGGCGGTTGAAAATGCCATTCCTCACTGTGAAATGTTACAGGAGAAGTCCATTGAACTGCGAGCCGAGTGGAAGCGTTTCGTAAATCGAGAAATGAGTGCAGAAGAGTTTCGCCGGGTAAGTAAAACCCTTGAAGTGTATTTGTCTGAAAGCGAAGGAGAGTTGGACTCGGTTAAAGGTGCGCTAAATGAGATTTTGATGGCTCAGGAGTTTCAGGACCTGACCAGTCAAATTATCAATCGTGTGATCAAAATGGTTGAAGAGGTAGAGGCTCATCTGGTCAATATGATAAAGGCCACGGGTGGTATGCCGATTGCGGACAAAAAAGATGAAAAAGGTAAGTTGGAGGGGCCGCAAGTTCCCAGCTTATCCAAATCTGATACGGTGAGTGGGCAGGATGAAGTGGATGACCTGCTCTCTAGTCTAGGCTTTTAAGGGTTAATTATGTCGTTTGATGCTGATGACGAAATACTTCAGGACTTTCTGGTTGAGGCGAGCGAGATCCTTGAGGAGCTATCTGAGCAACTGGTCGAGTTAGAACACTCCCCCGATGATAGCGAACTGCTGAATACTGTTTTTCGTGGCTTTCATACCATTAAGGGCGGTGGAAGCTTTCTCAGCCTTACAGGCTTGGTGCAGGTTTGTCATAGTGCGGAAGATCTTTTTAATCTTTTGCGCAATGGTGAGCTTTCAGTCAATGCAGAGTTGATGGATGTGGTTTTGCGGGTTCTGGATGTGGTGAATGAGCAGTTTGATCAGCTGCGCGAGGGGATAGAACCCTCACTGGCACCACCCGAATTATTGCAACAACTTGAAGCGCTGAAGTCGCCAGGCTCAGCGAAAACTGAACCCGTAGCCGCGCCCGCACCTGAAACAGAGACTGCCCCAGCTACACCCGCTGTGGAAGAGTCGGCGAGTGCCAGTGACGATGTTTTTTTCGAAGCGGATGCGATCACTGATAGCTCGAGTGATTCCGATGAAATCACCGATGAAGAGTTTGAAAATCTGCTGGATCTGTTGCAGGGTGAGGATGGCAAAGAGGTGGCAACCGCGCCGGCATCCGATGAGATCACTGATGATGAGTTCGAAGCGCTACTCGACCAGCTACATGGTAAATCAGGCGCACCTGCCCCCGTTACCGAAACTAAAGCAGTGCCGCCAACTCCCCCTGCTCCCAGCGCCAGCAGTGATGCTGATGAGATCAGCGAAGATGAGTTTGAGGCGCTGCTGGATAAAATTCACGGTAAAAGCGGAGAGTCGACTCAAAGCACCCCGGCAACCGCTCCGAAAAACCCACCAGAAACCTCTGCCGCTAACGAACCCGCAAAGGCTGCTTCGCCAGCGGCTGCAAAAGAGCCTGTGAAAGCGGCAACTCCTAAACCTAAAGCAAAAAAACCAACCGCACCCCAGGCTGAAACAACGGTGCGGGTAGATACCAGTCGCCTAGATGACATCATGAATATGGTGGGTGAATTGGTGTTGGTCAGAAACCGTCTTGCAACACTTGAAGCGGTTCAAGTGGATGAGGAGATGGCGAAAGCGGTTGCCAACTTGGATGTAGTCACCGCTGACCTACAATCTGCTGTAATGAAAACCCGTATGCAGCCAATCAAGAAAGTCTTTGGTCGTTTTCCGCGGGTTGTGCGCGATCTGGCGCGCAGCCTGAAAAAGGAAGTCGATCTGGTGCTGGAGGGAGAAGAGACCGATCTGGATAAAAACTTGGTTGAAGCGCTTGCTGACCCACTGGTTCACCTAGTGCGTAACGCGGTTGATCACGGTATTGAAATGCCGGATAGCCGTGTTAAGGCGGGAAAAGAGCGGATAGGAACCGTTGTTCTTTCGGCCGAGCAGGAGGGTGATCACATTCTTCTGACCATTTCAGATGATGGCGGCGGCATGGATGCGGATGTGTTGCGTAATATCGCGGTGAAGAAAGGTGTTCTGGAGCCGGATGCGGCCGCTCGTCTGAGTGACCAAGAGTGTTTTCAATTGATTTTTGCACCCGGATTTTCCACCAAGGATGAAATTTCAGACATATCCGGTCGTGGTGTCGGTATGGATGTTGTCAAGACCCGTATCGTACAGCTAAATGGCTCTGTTGAGATCAACTCTGAGCTGGGTGTAGGCACCACGCTACAGATAAAAGTACCGCTGACATTGGCGATTATGCCAACCCTAATGGTTTCACTTAAAAAACAGACTTTCGCCCTGCCACTGGTTAATGTGAATGAGATTTTTCATCTGGATCTTCGCCACACCAATGTGATCGATGGCCAGTGTGTCATTATGGTGAGAGAGAAAGCACTGCCCCTCTTTTATCTCGCGGATTGGCTGGTAGGTGGTAGTGAGCAGAAGGATGAGGGGCACGTTGTGGTGGTCAGTGTGGGTTCACAAAAAGTGGGCTTCGTGGTTGATCAGCTGGTTGGTCAGGAGGAGGTTGTGATTAAACCACTGGGCAACATGCTGCTTGGGACGGGTGGCTTAGCAGGCGCTACAATCCGGGGTGATGGGAAAATTGCATTGATTCTGGATGTGCCCAGCTTGATGAAATCTTACGCCTGATGGAGGCTGAATGTCGGTACGTGTACTGGTAGTTGATGATTCGAGATTTTTTCGCAAGCGTATCGAAGAGATTCTTAAAGTTGATAGTGGGATAGAGATTGTTGGTTTTGCCGTAAACGGCAAAGAGGCGGTTGAAATGGCCGCCGAACTCAAGCCTGATGTGATCACCATGGACGTGGAGATGCCAGTAATGGATGGCATTACGGCGGTGCGAATGATTATGAAACGCAGGCCGGTGCCAATTTTGATGTTCTCCTCATTAACAACCGATGGCGCGCAATCGACACTGGATGCACTGGATGCGGGTGCGCTGGACTTTATTCCCAAACGATTTGAAGATATCTCCAGTAACAGTGATGAGGCGAAGTTATTGCTGCGCCGAAGGGTTAAGGAGATTGCCCGTCGAGGTCGCGCTATCAATATGCGGATTCGACACGGTGCTGTCGTTGCACGCCCTGCGTCAACTGCAGCGGCCGAATCTCCTAGCTCAATGGTTCCCCGTAACAAGCCTATCCCTCGGGTGCCGATTCGCTCCCATGACTTACCCAAACAAACGCCCCCCACCGCGACCTTCTCGCGGGCGCATGCCAGCGAGGCGGCAGATATTAAACTATTGGCAATTGGCACTTCAACCGGCGGTCCTGTTGCTCTGCAAAATGTATTAACGGCGCTACCTGCCAACTTCTCACTACCCATTCTCATGGTTCAGCACATGCCTGGCACCTTTACGCCTGCATTTGCTCAGCGCCTGAATCAGGTGTGTGCGATTACCGTCAAAGAGGCGCAGGAGGGTGACCTGTTGCAACCGGGCGTGGCTCTGCTTGCGCCGGGTGGTATGCAGATGAGGGTTGCACGTCGTGGTAGTCAATATATTGTCAAGGTAGAGGATGGCGACCCCCAACTTAATTACAAACCGAGTGTCGATGTCACCTTTGCTTCGATTGCCGCTAACTTCAGTGGGCGTACGTTGGGGGTCATACTGACGGGTATGGGGGCGGATGGGCGTGAGGGGTGTCGTGCACTTAAACAGAAAAAAGCTGAAATCTGGGCCCAGGATGAAAAAAGTTCCGTGGTATATGGCATGCCTTTTGCTGTTTTTGAGGCAGGGTTGACCAATAGAGTTCTCCCGCTTACTGAAATAGGCCCGGCCATATTGCAAGGAGTATAACAGTGGATTATATAGCCCTAGTGGGCTTGGCGCTCGGGCTGCTTGCCGTGCTAGCGGGACAGCTTGTTGAGGGTGGATCACTCTTAACGTTGATCAATGGCCCGGCTTTTCTTATTGTCGTCGGTGGCACACTGGGAGCCACCATCCTGCAGTCGCGCTTGCCGGTCTTTAAACAGAGCATACGCTCTCTGCCCACGGTATTTACACCACTTGATCTCGATGACAAGCAGATCCTCAGAAAAGTGATGCGCTGGTCAACCGTGGTACGCAAAGAGGGTTTTCTGGGGCTGGAACCCATCATGAATCGAGAGCAAGATCCTTTTGCTAAAAAAGCGCTCTCCTACCTAGTTGACGGCATTGTTCCGGCTAGTCTGCGTGATGCGCTGGAGATGGAAATCTCCCTGAGACAAGAGTCGGAAATTGAATCGGCAAAGGTTTTCCTCGCCATGGGTGGTTATGCGCCTACCATTGGTATTATTGGTGCGGTAATGGGGTTGATCCATGTGATGCACAACTTGACCGAACCTGAGCTGCTGGGTGCCGGTATTGCCACCGCATTTGTGGCCACAATTTACGGTGTTGGATTTGCGAACCTGGTTTTTATTCCCATCTACAATAAGCTCCGCAGCCTCACTGCGATCCGATGCCGTTACCGTGAAATGTTGATGGAGGGGGTGGTGGCCATTGCGGAAGGCGAAAACCCTCGATTTATCGAATCAAAACTAAAAAGCTTTCAAACATAGACTGCCATGGCACGTAAATATCGCAAGCGTCACATGGAGCAAGACCCAGATATACATGAACGCTGGATGGTCTCCTACGCTGATTTCATTACCCTGCTGTTTGCCTTCTTTGTGGTTATGTACGCCATTAGCATCAGTAAAGAGGGGACACTGAGCGTGGTGAGTGATTCGATTGAGCGGGCATTTACCCCACAAGATAGAAGTAAAGCGACCTCTGAAGCGGATGCTACCTCTTCAACAGGTAATGCCCCCAGTCTCATTGACCTGAATGGCGGAGAGGGTGTGCTTGATGGGCATGAATCACCATCGCCTCCGGTACCGGAAATATCTGAATCAATGGCAAAGTTACAAGAGCTGGCAACTCAGGGGGTGATGAAGCCGGTTGTTGATGAGGTAGAGAAAGCGCTCGAATCCCTGATTGAAGAGGGGGGGGTCAACATTTCCAGTGATGACCTTTGGGTGCAGATCGACATCGAAAGCAACCTGCTCTTTGAGAGTGGTTTAGCTCAGCTCAATAACAACGTCACCTCGACGATGCGTTCACTTGCGCGGGTGCTCGAGCAATTCCCCCATAATATCCAGGTGGAGGGGTACACCGACAATATCCCGATTCAGAACGAAATTTACCCTTCAAACTGGGAGCTGTCGGCTGCCCGCTCAGCCAGTGTGGTTCACCTTTTTGCGCAAAATGGAGTGGATCCAAGGCGGATGTCGGCTGTCGGCTTTGGTGAGTTTCGGCCAGTGGCAGGGAATGATACCCCACAAGGACGCGCTAAAAACCGGCGTGTGGTTATTGTAGTTTTGGCAGATCAACAGGCGGGTCGACTGATTGATCTTCAGCAGCAATTGCAACTGAATGACTAATAAATTAATCCCTTTGTGATGGCTTTTGCTTCCCATTCTAGATGGATTGAAATCTACACCAATCCTCATATCCCTATGTTTTTTAAGTATTTATACATTATTTGACCTTCCCACTGTCAGCACGGAAATAGATATCCCCCTGAGCATGGCGACTTCAGTGTATATTTTAGGGTAAGTGAATCGATTGTTGTGACGATAACAGCGGGTATAACCAAAAAAACTTTTACGCATAGGATAAATATAGCGTGATGAAGCATTGTATGGAGGGAGCTGGGTGAAGGGTCGTGATCGAATATTTTTGGGTGTGGTCTTAACACTTATTGTGGCGGGAGTCATGTCTCAGTTCTCCTCTCCTCTCTATAGCATCCCCCTGCTTTTTGTGGTCTCAGGATACTGGGTCTATAGCCTCTTGCGGATGAAAAACAGTGCTGAAACGGCGGCCAAAACAGCACTAAATAATGCTCGCCAAGAGATAAAACAGAAAATCATCGAAATCAACCAAGAGACGGCTCAATTTGGTGTGGCACAAATCAGTGCGGTTTCTGAAGGGTTGGGAAGTGCTCGCACTATTATCTCCAGCGCGGTAGAGGGCTTGTCCATGGGTTTTCAGGGGATGGAGAGTAAATCCCGGCTCCAGCTCGATTTGAGTCTACAGATGATGCAGCGTTTGTCTCCTGATGATGGTGCCGATGGGAAAAGCTTGGCAGATGAAGTGTCAGATATCATGGGGATGTTTACGGAAAATCTAACCATGATGCGAGATGATAGCTTGGCCATGGTTACGTCGCTGAACGCGATGAAGGAGTATATTTCCGAGGTTGATCGTCTACTTCATGAGATTGATGGTATTAGTGCACAAACAAACCTGCTGGCACTCAATGCGGCCATTGAAGCGGCAAGAGCGGGTGAGCAGGGGCGCGGTTTTGCGGTAGTGGCGGATGAGGTGCGTGCCCTCTCGACACGAAGTCATCTGTTCAGTGAGCAGGTCAGAGGCAAGTTCACCGTGGTTAAAAGGGAGATGGAGGTGGCCAGTCGTGTGGTGGGTAAGATGGCCTCCCGTGATATGACAATGTCTCTCAACTCTAAAGACCACCTTAATGACTTGATGCAAGATATTGAGGATATTAATCTCTATGTGGCGCAGAAGCTTAACGAAGTCTCCGGTGTTTCTGAAGAGCTGGCGGTCGATGTGGGCAATGCGGTGCGCTCACTCCAATTTGAGGATATATCACGACAGCTGTTAGAGCATATGGAGCACCGTGTACAGGGTCTGAACCAAGTGATTGGCTGTGTGACTCAATTTGAGAGTGACATGGTTGAGATAATGGCCTCTACTGGTGGTCAGCAAGAGGTGCTCTATTTTGAGCGCATTGAGCAGTTGCAAAACCAGCTCAGTGACATTATGGCCGCTATTCGTGATACCCCTGTCAGTCATGAAAATATGGATGAAGGAGAGGTAGAGTTATTTTAACAGTCGCTGGTTTCTATCCGAGGGTTTGGGATATATAATGGTGAGCTTTTATCAAGTCCCCTTACATTAGGTTGGAAACGCCCATGTCAACGCACACCTCCCGTGCACAGCAACTCAGTGATGCTCTCGAACAACGTATTTTGATTCTCGATGGTGCCATGGGTACGATGATTCAGGGGTATTCCTTGGATGAGCGGGGTTATCGTGGGGCGCGTTTTAGCGACTGGCATTGTGATGTAAAAGGCAATAATGACCTGTTAGTGCTCTCTCAGCCTGACATCATTAAGGCAATTCACAGTGAATACCTCGAAGCAGGCGCTGATATTCTGGAGACCAATACCTTCGGTGCCACCACCATCGCAATGGCTGATTACGATATGCAGTCACTTGCTTATGAGATGAATGTGGCTGGTGCTCGTTTGGCCCGTGAGGCGTGTGATGCGTGTGAAACCCCGGAGCGCCCCCGCTTTGTAGCGGGCGTACTCGGCCCTACCAATCGTACCTGCTCTATCTCTCCTGATGTCAATGATCCCGGCGCACGCAATGTCACTTTTGATGAGCTGGTGGAGACATACTGCGCAGCGACCCGAGGCTTAATTGAGGGTGGCTCCGACATCATTCTGATCGAAACCATCTTTGATACCCTGAATGCCAAAGCGGCTATTTTTGCGGTACAGAGTGTCTATGAAACGTTAGGCGTTGAGTTGCCGATTATGATCTCTGGCACCATTACCGATGCCTCGGGTCGAACCCTGTCGGGACAGGTGACAGAAGCATTTTATAACTCACTGGCACATGCTAAACCGATCTCCATTGGTTTGAACTGTGCACTGGGTGCCGATGAACTGCGTCAATATGTAGAAGAGCTGTCACGGGTGGCAAACTGCTATGTGAGTGCTCACCCCAACGCCGGGCTACCCAACCCACTGGCACCTACCGGCTATGATGATACCCCGGAGAATATGGCGGGCTTGATCGGCGAGTGGGCCGAGAGTGGTTTTTTGAATATTATTGGTGGATGTTGTGGTACATCACCGGCTTTTATCAAAGCCATTGCGGATGCGGTGGCGGGGATTTCGCCCCGCAAAATACCCGATAACCCTGTCGCCTGCCGTCTGTCAGGCCTTGAGCCACTCAATATTTTTCCAGAATCACTGTTTGTTAACGTCGGTGAGCGCGCCAACGTAACGGGATCGGCGATGTTCAAGCGGCTGGTGCTGTCGGGTGACTATGATCAAGCGCTGGGTGTTTGCCGTAATCAAGTTGAAAATGGTGCGCAGATTATCGATGTCAATATGGATGAGGCGATGCTGGATGGTAAACAGGCGATGGTGACCTACTTGAACCTGGTCGCCTCCGAGCCAGACATCTCCAAAGTACCGGTTATGGTTGACTCCTCCAAGTGGGAGATAATTGAAGAGGGGCTGAAGTGCATTCAAGGGAAAGGGGTGGTCAACTCGATCTCGCTGAAAGAGGGTAAAGCGCAGTTTGTAAAGTATGCGACTCTGATTAAGCGCTATGGTGCCGCAACGGTGGTAATGGCATTTGATGAGAAGGGTCAGGCCGATACTTTTGAGCGCAAAACAGAGATTTGTAAGCGCTGCTACGACATCTTGGTCAATGAAGTGGGCTTCCCGCCGGAAGATATTATTTTTGACCCTAATATTTTTGCCATTGCCACCGGTATTGATGAGCATAATAACTATGCGGTGGATTTCATCGAAGCGACCCGTTGGATTAAGCAGAATCTGCCCCACGCCATGGTCAGTGGTGGGGTCTCAAACGTCTCCTTCTCCTTTCGTGGCAACAACCTGGTACGTGAAGCGATTCACGCAGTATTTCTCTACCACTGTTTTAAAGCCGGTATGGATATGGGCATTGTCAACGCGGGTCAATTGGCAGTTTATGATGACCTGCCTGACGAGCTGCGAGAGGGGGTGGAAGATGTGGTGCTTAACCGCCGTCCGGATGGTACCGATCGGCTGCTGGCGATTGCTGAAAAGTACCGTGGTGATGGCATTGAGGCAAAAAAAGAGGACTTGGCGTGGCGAGAGTGGCCCGTGGGCAAACGGCTGGAACACGCGCTGGTGAAGGGCGTTGATGCCTATGTCACCGAGGATGCTGAAGAGGCGCGCCTCTCCTTTGAACGACCGATTCATGTGATTGAAGGCCCGCTGATGGATGGTATGAATGTGGTGGGTGATCTGTTCGGCGAGGGGAAGATGTTTCTGCCGCAGGTGGTGAAATCTGCCCGGGTGATGAAAAAGGCGGTCGCACATTTGATTCCATTTATTGAGGAGGAGAAAGCGGAGGGTGCTAACAAGAGTAATGGCAGAATATTGATGGCCACGGTAAAAGGTGATGTACACGATATTGGTAAAAATATCGTCGGCGTGGTGTTGCAGTGTAATAACTTCGAAGTTGTGGATTTAGGGGTTATGGTCTCTACCGCAACCATTCTGGAGGAGGCGAAAAAGCATCAAGTAGATGTGATCGGCCTCTCTGGGTTGATAACCCCCTCACTGGAGGAGATGACCCATATTGCCAAAGAGATGCAGCGTCTTGGTATGAGCACGCCGGTGATGATTGGGGGAGCGACAACCTCCAAAGCACATACCGCAGTCAAGATAGCCAACAACTGCGACCACCCCATTGTGTGGGTGAAGGATGCTTCCCGCGCCGTGGGTGTGGCCCAAAGCCTGATCTCTCCTGAGCTGCGGGGCAAGTTTGTTGATAAACTGCAAGCTGATTATCAGCGAGTGCGAGAAGGATTTGCAGCACGGCAAAAAGAGGCGAGCTCGGTCTCTTTGAGTGAAGCTCGCGCCAATAAAACATCGATTGACTGGAGTAGCGGCGTTGCTTCGACTCCCAACACGCTTGGGGTGCAGGTTTTTGAGGGTTACCCACTAGCAGAAATTGTTGAGTATATCGACTGGACACCCTTTTTCCACGCTTGGGAGTTGAAGGGGCGCTATCCAAATATTCTGGATGATGCCACCAAGGGCGAAGAGGCGCGCAAAGTATTTGCTGATGCCCAGGTGATGCTTAAACAGATTATCGAGCAAGCGTGGCTCAAGGCCAACGCGATTGTTGGCCTGTTTCCCGCCAATGCGGTGGGTGATGATGTTGAAATATATGAAGATGAGTCTCGCCAGAACCGGTTAGAGACCTTCCATTTTTTGCGGGTTCAGAAGCAGCAGCCAAAAGGTAAGGCAAACCGCTCCTTATCTGATTTTATTGCCCCTAAAGAGAGCGGTCAGCCTGACCATATGGGCTTTTTCGCACTCACCACCGGCTTGGGGATTGATAAAAAACTGAGTGAATTTGAAGCGGCTCATGATGACTACAGTGCCATCATGCTGAAGGTGCTGGCCGATCGACTTGCCGAAGCGTTTGCCGAGTTGATGCACCAAAAGGTGCGCAAACAGCTGTGGGGCTACGGTTCCGCCGAAGCGCTGAGCAATGAGCAGTTAATCATGGAGGATTACCAAGGAATTCGACCGGCGCCCGGCTATCCAGCCTGCCCAGAACATACTGAAAAAGGGGTCATCTGGAAGCTGCTGAATGTGGCAGATAGCATCGGCCTTGAGCTAACCGAAAGTTATGCGATGGTACCTACGGCGGCGGTGAGTGGTTTCTATTTCGCTCACCCAGAAGCCCGCTACTTTTCGATCAGCAAGATCTACAAGGATCAGGTTGAGGATTATGCGAAACGCAAGGGTATGAGCCTAGCGGTGGCTGAAAAATGGCTGGCTCCCAACCTGGGCTACTGACGCTGAGTAGATTACTTAATCTCTACATTTTATGAGGTAACCAATATGGCTCACGAGAGTGATACTGATTATGGACCACTGACCGGGTTGATAGGTACTTGGCAGGGTGACAAGGGAATGGATGTGGCACCTGAGCCGGATGGGCCAGATAATAACCCCTATTATGAGACCATTACCTTTGAGGCCGCCGGTGATGTGGATAATGCGGGTGAGCAGTTTTTGTCGATTGTTCACTATAAACAGGTGGTGCAGCGTAAATCCAATGATGAAGTATTCCACCATCAAGTGGGCTACTGGTTGTGGGATGCGAGCAAACAGCTGGTAATGCAGTCATTTACGATTCCCAGAGGTGTGGCCTTGGTAGCGGGAGGCGCGGTTGTTGCGGATGGTGAAACAGTTGTGATAGAGGTGGCCGCAGGTGGCCGTCATGCTGAGTGGCCCATTGCTCAGTCGCCATTTATGCTTGATAAGGCACGTACCTTGGCATTTGACCAGCAGCTAACACGGCAAGGTGACCGCCTTCACTATCGGGAAACCACGTTGCTGGATATCTACGGCAAACAGTTTGAACATACCGATCAGAATGAGTTACTGCGGGTGCAGTGAGTGGTGGGGTGTTGAGCAATGCCCCCTTCACCCATAGAACCGGGTGAAGGGGTATTGGTGTTAGCGCTTAAGAATGTGCAGCTCTACACGACGGTTTTTCATGCGTCCATCGGCATTGCTGTTATCTGCAATTGGGTTGGCTGATCCATACCCTTTAGCTTGTAGGCGCTGTGCAGCAATACCACGATCCGTGAGGAAAGTGACCACCGCTTGGGCGCGTTTGTGGGAGAGTTGCTGGTTGAAGCTCTCTGGGCCACGGTTATCTGTGTAGCCAGAAACCTTGATCACCAGTGTTGGGTACCGGTTCATGGTATTCACAACTTGGTTCAGCTCGATGGCTGATGCTGAAGTCAGCTCTGCTGAGGCTGTTTTAAAGGTGACACCTTTTAGTACAATCACCTCAGCAAGTTTGCAGCCACTTGCGTCAACTTTGGTGCCTACGGCACTATCAAGGCACTGGTCGACATTGTCCAAGACACCATCACCATCCTGATCAGCAATACACCCTTTGGCGTTAACGGCAACTCCCATTTCGGTGTTTTGACACTCATCCAATGCATCTACAACACCATCGCTATCACTATCTTTCTCGCAACCATTAAGATCGATAACACGGTTAGGCGCGGTATCAGGACACTGATCAAGGGCATCTGTTACACCATCACTATCGCCATCTTTTTCACAGCCATACTGATTAACTATGCGTTCAGCGGGAGTGTCAGAGCAGCGATCTACCGCATCAGCCACACCATCGTTGTCACTGTCTAAAGCACAGCCATTCGCATCAACTGCAACGCTTTGTGCGGTGTTGGGGCAACGGTCACGGCTGTCTGCAATGCCATCATTGTCACTATCTGTTGAGGCCACTGGCATCGGCTTAGGTGTGGGCTCTGGCGCGGGCTGGGGTTTGGGTGCTGGCTTGGCTTTCTCACCAAAGGGGATCATTAGACCAATGTTGAGCAGCGCATCTCCAAGGCGATCTTCACCCGGGACTCGATTCTCTTCGTCGAGTCGGTAGCGCAGCTCAGCGCGTAGCTGCATAGCATCCCCAATCGGCTTCATCAAGCCAAGGCCGATGTTGGCGCTGGGGTTGGTGTCAGTGTCACTCTGTATAGTGGTGCGCAGCATACCCACACCCAAAATTCCGTAGGTGGAGAGGTCGCTACCCCGGTTGAAGAAATAGAGACCATCAAGCTGTAATCCGGTCTGTTTATATTTACCATTGCCACTCTCGAAATCCAGTCTGTCCAGATTGAGGTTAAGCTCAAGATTCCAGCGCTCGGAAAGTTGTTGTCCCACTGCGATTTGTGCACCAAAGCCGTTATCAGAATTACGATCTTTATCCGCCTGAATATAGGTCAGCATCGGCGCGATATATTGCCCCGATGGCTCTGCTACTGCGTTACTTAGCGGCAGTGCCGCCAGCAATGAAGCGCAGATTAGTAGTGGTGATAACGGTCTTTTCATTTTCCCATTCCTTTATTTTTTCGAGTGTTTAGCTTAAGGCTTTAGAGGCGACAGTGTAGAGGATAGCGGTGATAAATAAAATAGACTAGGACTCAGATTGGTTGAGTCTATCATTCGCTTTCTTGATTAGTATCGAGTTTCTATCTTGAGGATTAGGGCGCCATATGTAGTGTACACTACGCCACATGATTGAGCATATCGACTTTTCTCCACTGAAAATCGACAACGCAGAGCAGGCGCGGCGGCTGTTTCATGGTCGTGGTCAGGGTTATCCGGGTTGGGAGCATCTCTCTATCGACTGGTTGCCGCCGGTGGTGTTGATCACTCTTTATAAAGAAGAGCCACGCGATGGTTTGATGGTGCTGGCCGAGCAGCTCATGGCGCGGTTAGCCGATTGTCGCTCGGTGCAGGTGCAGTTTCGCTGCCGACCAAGGGCACCGACCGAGCGGTTGCTGGGTGTGGCGGTTGAACAGTTGACGGTTGAGGTTGCGGGGTTGACGTTTCAACTGCAACTTGGGCGCAGGCAAAATTGTGGGCTGTTCTTGGATATGAGTAACGGCTGGCAGTGGTTACGAGAGCGAGCAGAGGGTAAGCGGGTGCTCAATCTGTTCTCGTATACGTGCGCCTTTTCTGTAGCCGCAATGGCGGGGGGTGCTGAGTCGGTTGTGAATGTCGATATTAGTAGGGCGGCGCTTAGTCGTGGCCGCGATAACCACCGTCTGAATGGCCAAGATACCCGCAAGGTGACCTTTCAAGGTGTGGATATTTTCAAATCCTTCTCACGCCTTAAAAAATACGGCCCATATGACCTATTGGTGTGTGACCCGCCGCTATTTCAAAAGGGCAGTATTGACCTAAAACGAGACTATAAGAAAATTATTCGACGTATTCCAGAGTTGATGCGTCCGGGTGGCTTGATGATGCTCTGTCTGAATGCGCCAGAGCTGGATGAGTCATTTCTGCATGAAACCGTAGCACAAGCGTGCCCGGCATGTCGTTATCTGGAGCAGATATCGCCGCCCGAAGTATATGTCGAGGCGCAGCTAGGTAAAGGGCTTAAAGTGTTAATATTTATTTATGAAGGTTGACCTGTATACCATGCAACGCAATATCGTGTGCTCGGTTACTAAATTCCGATGATTCAACTGCAACAACTCACTGTTACCTATCCCGGAGCCACCCAGCCTGCGCTTCTACCCACCTCGCTCATTTTTCAATCGGGCGAGTTAGTGGGGCTGTTGGGTGCTTCGGGGGCGGGGAAGTCGACCCTGTTGCGGGCGATTAATATGTTAATCAGGCCGACAGCGGGTCAGCTGGTGGTGAATGATCAGACGATAAAAAGTGCGCGTTCACTGCAACAGCACCGTCGTAACAGTGCGATGATATTTCAACAGCATCAGCTGTTATTGCAGCAGAGCGCACTACAAAATGTGCTGCTGGGTCGGCTGGGTTACTACCGCTCTTTGCGTAGCTTATTTCCGATGTCAAAGGAAGATAAAGAGTTCGCACTCTACTGCCTAGAGCGGGTGGGGTTGCTGGATAAGGCGCTTGAGCGGGCAGGTAGACTCAGTGGCGGTCAACAGCAGCGGGTCGGTATTGCCCGGGCCTTGGCGCAGCGACCTAAAGTGATTCTTGCCGATGAGCCGGTGGCCAGTCTTGACCCTCTCGCCTCTCAGCAGATGCTCGCGCTGCTGCGTAAACTCTGTAAAGAGGATGGTATAACGGCCATCGTTAGCCTGCATCAGGTGGTGTTGGCAAAGCAGTTTGCAGAGCGTATTGTTGCCCTCTCAGCAGGTGAGGTGGTGTTTGATGGCCCCCTTAATGAGTTGGATGAGGCGCGGCTATCGAACATCTATCCACAGAATTGAAGTGTAGAAGAGATAAAAAATGTTACAAAAATTGATATTAGTTATGGTGTTGGCCGGGCTACCTCTGTTTGCCGCTGTGGCGGATAATCCTGAAACCCTAAAAGTTGCACTACTGCCCGATGAAGATGCGGCGACGATTATTAAAAATCATCAGGCATTCAAAGCCTACCTTGAAGGTGCGCTGGATAAGAAGATTGAACTGGTTGTCACCACCGACTACTCCTCAATGATTGAAGCGATGCGCCACGCTCGAATCGACCTGGGTTACTTTGGCCCACTCTCCTATGTGATGGCAAAGTCGAGAAGTGATATCGAAGCCTTTGCCGCTAAAAGTACCCAAGGATCACCCCACTACCAAGCGCTTCTGATCGTTAATAGAGCGAAAGGGATTAGCCGCTACGCCGATATCAAGGGCCATGATGTGGCTTATGGAGACCACGCCTCAACCTCATCTCACCTGATTCCCAAGTCGATGTTGGTGGCGGCTGGCCTAACGGCGGGTGTCGATTATAAAGAGCATTTTCTGGGTGCCCATGATGCCGTGGCGATGGCAGTGCAGCGTGGCCATGCCGCAGTGGGCGGTCTCTCCAAATCTATTTTTGAAACATTAATTAAGCGTGGCTTGATTGATGCCAGCAAAGTGAGTGTATTGGCCGAATCAAAACCATTTCCACAATACCCCTGGGCGATGCGTAGTGATCTGGATAACGCACTTAAAACACAGATCAAAAAGGCTTTTTATGCCTTAAAAGATAAACAGATACTGGCGGAATTTAAGGCGGATGCCATGGTTGCCGTCAGCGATGCTGACTACGATGTGGTGCGCCAGCTAAAACATGATCTTGAGCTGTAAGATGCCTAAATCGCGTTATCACTCCATTTTTCAGCAGCTTCGTAAACAGCGCCAACGGCGTGGTTTACAACTCAGCTTATTGCTGGTGGTGATCTTGGTTTGCAGCTATTTTGTTGGTTTGTTTGATGGCGCACGACTAATGGATGGCATTCCCAGCCTGTGGCTGATAGCGCAGGAGAGCTTTCCCCCTGATGCAAGCGAGTGGAAAAGCTGGTTAAAGCCGCTGTTCGAGACCGTAGCAATGAGCGTCGTCGGTACCGCGTTAGCCTTTCTGATGGCGCTGCCGTTAGGCATTCTTGCCGCACGCAATACCTCACCCCATCCGCTGATCTACTCGGCTGTCCGTGGTCTGCTTAACCTGCTTCGTGCCATACCCGAGCTGGTGATGGGGATTCTGTTTGTTGCCGCAGTGGGCTTCGGGGCTTTGCCCGGAGTGCTGGCGCTCGCCTTTCACTCTATTGGTATGGTGGGCAAGTTCATTGCAGAGGCGATTGAACATGCTGATAATGGCCCTATTGAAACGGTGCGCTCCACCGGAGCCACCCCCTTTCAAGTGATCAGCCATGGAGTATTGCCGCAGGTCACTCCTCAGTTGCTGGATCTGGCACTCTATCGGTGGGAGTATAATTTTCGCGCCTCTACCGTCATGGGGATGGTGGGTGCAGGAGGGATTGGCCTAGAGTTAATGAGTGCGCTAAGGTTGATGAACTATGATGTAGTGGCGGCTATTTTACTGCTCATCTTGTTTACGGTCACTCTGGTCGATACCACGGGTGCGGTACTACGCAAACGCTATAAGTAACGCCGGGTTTTTGGGTATGAGTCTTGATACGGTATAATTACCACGGACATTTCTGACTAAATAATTAAGAGCAAAACAGATGGCAGGTTCACTATTTGATCAGCTGAAAAAAGCAGGCTTGGTTGATGAGAAAAAAGCCAAGAAGGCTAAGCAGCAAAAATATCAGCAAACCAAACAGAAAAAAGGCAAAAAGGGGCGTGTAGTTGAAGATGATGCCAGCGTAGCCGCACAGCAAGCACAACAGCAAAAAGTAGCGCGTGATCGTCAACTCAATCAGCAGCAACAGCAACAGCAGGCAAAAAAGGCAGAACAAGCCGCGCTGCGGCAGTTGATCGCTAGCCATCAACTCAGTGGCTATGAAGGTGAAGAGCGCTTCAATTTTGTTGATGGCAAACGAGTCAAAACACTCCATGTTAAGCCCGCAATCCAGCGGCAGTTAGCCGAGGGTGATGTGCGGGTAGCCCGATTTAATAACGGCTACGCCCTGTTGCCCAAGGCGGCGGCAGAGAAAATTTCGCAACGAGATGCCACGGTATTGATACCACTGGCTGTAGCCGAAGCAACACTGTCGAAAGAAGAAGATGACCACTATTCACAATTTGAAGTGCCGGATGACTTGAACTGGTAAGGGTTGCCTGTCGGGCAATTTGATCGCAAGCTGAAGCTTGCTCCTACGGGTGGTTGAAATGTTTCGAGATTGTACCTGTTGTAGGAGCCATCTTTGGGTGGCGATGAGAAAACCTTTATGCCATCAGAGGTAGAAATTTTTGGTCACCTCATCCACAGGAAACATCAGTTCTACTTTAAGCTCACTGACCGTCACATCCTGAATTGTGCTGAGTTGGGATACTATTGAAAAAAATGAGAGCTCTTTACCGCCGACTCTAAACCTAGTCGACTGTATTAATTCTCCCTCAGCGTCGCTAATGACATTAGTCTCTTGCAACAAGCGCAAAGCTAGCAGCTCCTCCAGCTCTTCCAGTCGACTAGAACCACCAGAGATACTTATTTCTAACCTTAACCGCGTTAACAGAGCTGAAGCCGTTTCATGCCAGTTTAAAACCTTTGATGTTTCGGGCGTATCGGCAGCTAACGCTTCGATTAAGTTTTTATGCTTAGAGTAGCCTACGTCGACAAGCAGCTTTTTTGCCGATCCATTGAGTTGCAACACATCCCAACTGTCATTTAAAACAAGTGCTGGATAGGGCATATGATTTTCAATCATTTTTTCTACCGCCGAAAAGACAGGTTGTAAATCTTTGTGCCCGATTGGCAAATCTCTATAAACAGGCGCATAACCCGCCAAATAGAGTCCTCTATTTATTTCACGCATAGGTAAAAACAGAAAGTTTCCAATTTTAAGAATCATCTCTTTGCTGGGGATAGAGCGCCCCGTTTCAATAAAACTGACATGTTTGCTAGAAATTCCCAACTCTAAGGAGAGTTGAAGCTGGCTGTACCTTCTTTTTTTACGCCATTGCTTTAAAAAACAGCCAATAGAATGACTCATTCCACGCTCCCTGAATTTAATCCACAATCTAAAATTATTACCTTTGAGGTAATTGTTTTACAGTACAGCGCAGCCTAATATCCTGCATCTACTTTTTTATTTTGGAAACTAAAATGTCACTGGATACGCGTGCAAATTTTTTAATGGCTGTGGCGGTCATCTTTTTTATTTATTCGCTGCTGTGGGGCTTGGCACCTTTTGCAGAGATGAATATTTCCGCTCGAATAATCCTTGATCTTGCCGATTGGCCGCTGGATAACTTTTCTCACCCTCTCGATAAAAATACAATGTGGCTCTCTGCAATCGGCGCTGGGTTATTAGCGGCTATTGCAATATTTCTAGGGGGCATCGTTGTGCCTGCACTCAAAGAAAATAATCGGTCAGTGATTCGGACAACAATTGTGGCAATGACGGTTTGGTATGTTATTGACGGAGTAGGGTCAATAGCGGCGGGGGTCAGTTCAAATTTGATTTTCAACTCTATCTATTTGTCTTTGGTTCTCATTCCACTTCTTGGCATAAAAACCGAGGAGATTTCTAGAGATAAGGCAGGTACTTGATAGTCTGCTCAAACACTCAATTTTTATCGCTAAATTAGCGAATTTAACATAGATAAAACCTCATCTCAGATCTACACTTTAAGGGTAAGTGGCGGGCGCTTAATTGAGTCCATTAGTATCTCGGAATGTATACCTAATTCTGAGTAATCAAAGCAATTGATGA
>JALSJH010000010.1 GCA_026989455.1 Chromatiales bacterium
TAATATATGCCAACATTTCATGTGATAGACCCGCTACTTGTTGACCAGGGTGGTCATTATTTGAGCCAGCACGTTGCGCTCTGGAACTTGTGTCAGCCCAGAGGCTACGAGATGGCCAGCTATTGCCATGTCGATTTTGATGTGGCTTTGATGCCCGCTGGGGTGAAGGTGGTTTCGACTTTTGGTCGCGCCGAACTGCCTGTGCTTAATGGGCACTACTGCACGGTGCTGGGTGCCAGTAATATGCAGTGTTACCAGTCGTTGCAGGCGATTGATTCATCACAATTTAAAGATGACGATATTGTTTTTCTCACCTCAATGACGGCTGAGCGAGTGGTGGCCTATGGGCAGTGGTTGCGGGAGCTGGTTGGCAAAACAAAATGTCGGTTTGGCCTTTATGCCCATATCAGCTCTGAGGTGGATGATACCCTTGCCCGTGATATTCGCCGCAGCGGCCTGCCGCTGAGTGATGACTCTTTTGCGGCGCTGGATGAGGTGGTGGTGCCTAATGAGGTGAAGCGCTCTATGTACCGTTATCTGTTTGCCAGCATTCCAGATGACCAGCTTGAGCGGTTTCGGGTTTTCTACGAGGAGCCATTTCCCAATCGGAATTTTATCGATTTGGCACAAAAACCGGGGTTGCGCTTTATCTACTTGCACTCGCTCTATCCGGGAGGGGAGTGCGATGACCGAGCACCTTCTAATCAGGTCAATATCGCTTGCTTGGGTTCGGGTGGTCTGGGTGGTGATGGGGTGAGTAAAGGGCAGCATCTACTGGCGGAAATTGTGGGTAGTGTGAGTGAACGGCACCCTGGCATTACCTTTACGCTACAGCTGGGTAACCGCTTTGCCACGGGGAATATGACCGATATTCAGCGTCAGCAACGTACACTGCTGGCACAATGCCGTAACCTCTCTATTCATGAAGGGCTGTTGAGTTGTGAGGCGTATTGTTCGCTGTTGGTGCACTCTGATTTGATGTTGCTCCCCTATGGGCCGCGTTATCGCCATATCATGTCGGGCATATTTGATGATGCTCTCTATCTGGGAAAGGTCTGCATTATTCCTCAGCAGAGTAAAATGGCGCTGTGGATGGATCGGCATAATCTGGATTTTCCGATGTTCTCCGAGTGGGATGCATCATCGATAATCGCTGCAATTGATGATGCGCTGACCCGCTTGCCGTTTTATCAACGGCAGGCGCAGGCGGCTCAGAAAATTCGTAGAGAGAGCTGGGCCAGAAATAATCCGATTGATGTCTTTTCGTAACCCTATTGTAACGATTCAACGTATTCATCTTTTGAATTCAACAAAATAAGGTTGTCCAGTCGAATGGTTTTTAAAGGCGAGCCACTCATGAAATAGAAAGTCACCCCTGAAATGCGTGCCATATCCATGGTGCGTTTAGTGGGTGCCTGTTTGACTTGCTGCAAGCTGACCTGAAATCGATTCCAGCCGGGTTTGAGTTGCATCTTTGTGTTGTATCGGTCGTTGTAGTGATTGCCCCTTTTATTGTGTAGCCTGTCGTTGATGCGAAAATAGAGAGGCCATATTTGATCACTGCTATTGTACATTTCAAACTGAAAAAAGGCGTAGCCACGCCAGTCACTTACCCTCGGGATGAGAGTTAACCCCGGATATTTTTCCGATGAATCGATATGAGCTAACAGCTGCTTTGATTTGCGCTGGATGATCTCCAATGGAGATTTGCTCTCCCACCTTGACTGTTCAAAGGGTGTCTCAAAGTCGGCAATAATGGGGTGTTTATGGTGCGCAATGGCAGTGTCGGCAGCAATCGATAGCAGTGGGGTGAGCGACCACAGCAGTAGCAGCGTGAGCAGCGATATCAGCCCTAACTTGATACGGCTACTCAAGAGTAGTCTGAGCTGGAAGATATAGAGCGCCAGCAGAGAACCTAATAAATTATTGAGTAGATCATCGATAGAAGCTTGTCGGCCTACTGTTAGTTGAACCATTTCAATTACCACACTGAGTAGCAGCGTGATCAGCAGTGCGGCTGTTAGGCGGGATGTTAATGCTGGAAAATATCGTTGAAGATAGGGTAATAGTGAGGCTGTTAGCAGGAAAAAGTACCCGATATGCCCCAGGTTCCAGATCGCCATTTGGTAATCATTAAGCTGGCCGCTGATGTTAGGAGTGAATAGCAGTATGGTTGCGATGAGCAATAAAACCTTTGCCCAATGATGTTGCACCATTTCATTAGTGATCATGGCTGTTTTGCTTGGGTTTAACCAATAATCCTAACCCCTCAGATAGATCTGAGTGCGCCTGATCCCCATGCTCTCGCGTGGGGATGCATACGGCACTATTATTTTGTATGGCATGGGTTTCCACGAAGAGCCGTGGAAACCAGGAAGTTAGATTGTGCATAATCGATGGATTATACGGGTTTTAACTTATAGCAGCCATGGCGTTTTTTACGCGCTCAGCATAATCACTGTCTGCCGCTTTCATTTGATCCAGCATTTGTGCTTGTGCATGACCACTGGCATGAATCAGCGCACCCGCAATATTGTTTGCTAGCTGGTTTTTCTGTTCATCGGACATCAAACGATAGAGTGCGCCCGCTTGGGTGAAATTGTCATCTTGCTGGGTGTCGTGTGGTTTTACCCACGCTTCATTTTCAAGAGGAAGTGGCGGCTCTGCAACTTCTGGCTGTGGTGCGGGAGCACCCTCGGTTATCTGGTCATTGGGGTAGAAGTTGACACCACTGCCTTGGTTATTGTCACTGCCAAAGGCGGGTGGCATACCCGCCATTGCGCCATCACGCTGATAGTGGTGAAAAGGACAGCGAGGCGAGTTGACCGGCAGCTGGTTGGCATTAGCACCGATGCGGTAACGGTGGGCATCTGGGTAGGCCATTAAACGTGCTTGCAGCATTTTGTCGGGCGATGCTCCCAAACCGGGTACTAAGTTTCCGGGGCTAAAGGCCGCCTGCTCGGTTTCAGCAAAATAGTTTTCGACATTGCGGTTTAACTCCATATGGCCAACCTCAATTAGAGGGAAATCAGCATGAGGCCAGATCTTGGTGAGGTCAAAGGGGTTGATCTGGTAGTTGTGAGCTTGAGCTTCGCTCATGATCTGTACTTTCACTGCCCAGCTGGGAAAATTGCCTTTGTCGATTGACTCCACCAGATCTTGCTGTGCACCAAAAGATGGCATTTTTGCGGCCTCCTCATTGGTGAGGTTTTTAATGCCCTGATTGGTTTTGAAATGCCACTTTACCCAAACACGTTCGCCTTGATCATTCCACATGCTTAATGTGTGTGAGCTAAAGCCGTGCATGTGGCGATAGGAGTAGGGAATGCCTCTGTCTGACATTAGGATGGTCATTTGATGTAGGGATTGTGGGGTGTTTCCCCAGAACTCAAACATCGCCCCCGGGTCGGGTAGATTGGTGACGGGGTTTTTCTTTTGAGAGTGAACAAAGTCAGGGAATTTGATCGGGTCGCGGAGAAAGAAAACCGGGGTATTGTTGCCGACCATGTCCCAGTTTCCCTCTTCGGTATAGAATTTAATGGCAAAACCACGGGGGTCGCGGGCGTAGTCGCTGGAGTCCTGGCCACCGCCCACAGTAGAAAAACGGATGAAAATGTCGGTTTTTTTTCCTTCATTCTGAAGGAATTTTGCGATGGTGTGTTTTGACATATCCTTATTTAGGGTGAAGGTGCCATAAGCTCCACAGCCCCGTGCATGAACCACTCGCTCGGGGATGCGCTCTCGATTGAAATGTGCCAATTTTTCAAACATTCGAAAATTATCAAAAGTGAGTGGGCCATGCTCACCAGCACTAATGCTTGTTTGGTCATTCGAAATTGGCGCGCCGTTGACACTGGTTAACGGGCACTTAGATGTTTTTTTCATGTAGAGCTCCTGATGAGGGTGATGTGAGGTGAATGAAAAACTATAGACTTTGGGTGAAGCTTCTTCTACGGCAGATTTTTAGTTAGCATTAGCCGGTAGATAAGTTCATGCTAAGCTGGCGTTGCTTTTATCTGTTCTGTATTGGCTTAAATTCGGTCTGTTTTTCTAGGGAAGCTCTGGTCAAGTCATCAACGTTTTATGCTGACTTGACCAGCGCTTCCCTGGCAGACTATGACAATAGGTGGCGGCAGTTTCGACTATGAAATTCAAACTGATATACGAAAATCACGGTAATTTTGGCATTCATGTCGGCGACTATTTTCTCTACCTGAAGTATGCGCTGGAGTCATTGGGGCATCGTGCTGATATTGAGTATGCGTTCTGCCCGGGAGAGGTGAATGTTGTGCTTGAGTGCTTTAATGATGCTTTCACGGAAAAAGTAGAGTCAAACTGGACTCCGGGTACGGCAATGATTGTGATCGCCACGGAGTTTTTGACTGGTAATACCTTTAATGACATTTATCAGGATGTGGCTGAGAACCAGATGGCATCTGATCATAATCAGCGCCGCGATTTCTGGCGGATGCGCTATACCAATTTTATCCGTTTGATGCCCCGTTTCTCTGCCATCTGGCATGTCTCGGATGAGCAGCAGCTTGTTTATCAAAAAGCGTTCCCGGATAAAGTAGTCGACTATCTTCCCCACGGTTATTGTGAGTCGTTTGCGACCGTTAAGCACCTCAGTGATGGGGAGAAGGATATTGATGTGTTGTTTACCGGCGCGATGACCACCTACCGTCGCCAAGTGTTGGATTCGCTGGAGCAGGGCGGCTTGACGGTGGTATCAACCGTGCAATTCACCGCCCCCTTTCATCGTGAAGATTTAATCGCCCGCAGCAAGTTAACCCTAAATATTAAACAGCACCCCGATTGGCAACACGAGTCGGTGACACGCCTCTATTATCACATTTGCAACGACTCGCTGTTAATGACCGACCAGTGTCGTTATACAACCGATCTTCACCACCATGTTATCGAGCGGGGTGGCGAGTGGCTGGATGCGGTGCAACAGGTGTTATCCCAGGGGGCATTCACCGAGCGGGCAGTGGCTATCCGGGAGCGTTATGCCGCCGCACGTCCGGTGGCGGCTCTGATGGATCCGCTGTTGCAGCGGGTTGAGTTATTGTGATGCCTTTTTTTATCGCCGAAGTCTCCAGTAACCACCATGGCGATCTGCAGCGCTGTTTTCAGTTTATCGATAAAGCGGCTGAAATGGGTTGTGATGCGGTCAAGTTCCAACTGTTTAAAATCGATCAACTCTTTTCTCCTGAGGTGCTTTCGGCCAGTGAGCAACACCGTCAGCGCCGACAGTGGGAGCTGCCGCTATCGTTTCTGCCTGCTCTGGCAGAGCGGTGCCAGCAACAGCGTATTCAGTTCTCCTGTACCCCTTTCTATCTGCAAGCCGTCGAGCAGCTTCAGCCCTATGTCGACTTTTATAAAATAGCCTCCTATGAACTATTGTGGGATGAGCTGCTGCTGGCGTGTGCTGAAACCGGCAAGCCGGTGCTTCTCTCAACCGGCATGGCAACGTTGGATGAGGTGAAACATGCCGTGGATCTGTTTGCCAATAAGCGCCAGCAGTTGAGCTTGCTGCACTGTGTTTCGGGTTACCCAGCACCCATTGAACAGTGTAATCTGGCGGCAATTCAGACCCTGCGTGATGCCTGTGGTTGCCCGGTGGGTTGGTCTGACCACAGCGTCTCGCCTGCGGTGCTACAACGCGCTGTGCACCGCTGGGGAGCGGAAATAGTAGAGTTCCACCTTGACCTGGATACACAAGGTGATGAGTATGCAGCGGGGCATTGCTGGCTGCCTGAGCAGATTGCGCCGCTCATCCGAGATATTCGCAGTGCTTTTACGGCAGACGGCTCGGCACGCAAAGAGCCGGCACCTATTGAACAGGCAGATCGTGATTGGCGAGCAGACCCACAAGATGGCTTGCGTCCACTGCGCCACATTCGCAAAACCTTTGGAAGGGGGTAGTTGTGTCAGATCTTGATAAAAATAATGAAAGATTGGTGATCGTGACTGGGGGAACTCGGGGTATCGGCTTGGCAATTGCCCGCCAACTGGCAAAACAGGGTTATGCGCTGGCACTGTGGTTCCATCAACGCAAACCGGCGGAGTCTCTGCTGGCAGAGCTGCTCTCTTGTGGTGCGGCAGCTCTCTATTGTGATCAGGTGAATGTGAGTGATCGCGCCTCGGTGGTTAAGGCGTTGGCAGCGCTTCAAGCCTCGCCTTACGCTGTTTATGGTCTAGTGAATAATGCCGGTATCTTGCAACAAAAGCCCTTTGAAAGCCTGACCGATCAAGAGTGGGATCATCTGCTCGATATTAACCTGAAAGGCAGCTTTATTTGTGCGCAATTGGTTATGCCACTGATGCGTCATAAGGGTTTAGGGAGTATCGTCAATATCTCCTCCTCGGGTGGGCAGTTAGGGGGAACCTTGGCGGTTCACTACGCAGTCAGCAAAGCGGGTGTTATTGCGCTGAGCAAATCACTGGCGCGTGTCGGGGCGGATAACCAGATTCGAGTCAACTGTGTGGCACCCGGTTTAATTGAGACTGAGATGACCCAAGGGGAAATATCATCCTCGGCAGGTGTTGAAAAAGTGAATCAACTCATCCCGCTGCACCGGGTAGGCCAGCCCGATGAGGTTGCCGATGCGGTAAGTTTTTTGCTCTCGGATAACAGCCGCTATATCACCGGCCAGACCCTTAATGTGAATGGTGGACTCTATATGGGCTAGGAGACTTCCATTCTCCGACAGCCACCAAGCCGCTCCGGCTATTTTTGCAAGCAATTATAGTGGTTGCTGGCTCATTCTACTTAATTATGTGTGGTAATCGACATTTTCTACCCTATGGCCCTCATTGCTTGCGCACAGGGTCCGATAACCTTGTAAGTATCTATATTGGGGCATAGAGCTATGAAGGCATCAAAAAAGTCGCTGCACTTGGCAGTTGGGAAAAGTGAAGATTTGCGCTCGCGTTCAGAGTTGCTGGTTCAGTGCCGTACCACGGCTCAGAAACAGTTGCTGGAGCTGATTCGCAAACTGTATGACCAGCTGGATGATGCCCTGTTTGAGTTTGCTCAAAAAGCCGAGACCAACACGCTTCAATCGCTCTATTTTGATGCGATGCGCGAGATTCGACTCCGTCGCGAGACCTTTGTGGCATCCTACACTGAAAATTTTGTCGGTAATTACCAGTCCCGTTGTGACTGTATAAGTAATGAGAGAGTGGTATCGATTAAGGCGAACAAAGGCGCTGAATCTGAACTTTCTCTGGTGGAGTCGGACGATCTGGAAGAGCAGATTGCCATTTCATCTTTAGTGAATAAGGTACAACACCACTTTTCACAGCCACTCTCTGAGCTGGCTCACCGCTACGCATATTTGCTCAATACAACAGAGCTTCAACCTGAGGATCTCCCTCTCTCTCCGCGCGCCATTACCGACTCTTTCCAGTCGGCTTGTACGGTTTTTGAAGTGCCACTTCAGGTGAAACTAATTCTGTACAAGTTGCTTGATCAGCATGTTATGGGCAGTTTGCAGGGGATGTATAACGAGGTTAATAACCTGCTTATCAATAAAGGGGTGTTCCCTGATGCTATTCCTAGCCTAAATACGATAAAGAAAACAGCGAGTAGTTCGCCAAGTCCGGCTGTCGATACTTCATTTGATCAGCTGTGTGGTTTGCTGAATACCGGGCAGGCTGAGTCCGGAGGTGCTGCTCACCATGGCCATGGCAGCATCGCTGGAACGCCTGTTGGAACAACTCAATATCTATCCGAGGATGTGATTGCCGCTTTGAGTCAACTGCAACCAAAGGGTGGGCAGGGCTTACCTTTAGATGATTCATTGCTGGATGCGCTTAAGCACCTGCCCGATATGTTGCCGGGGAGTGCCATTGGCACCCAGGAGAGAAACGCGATCGAGCTCATTGAGATGATCTTTGATTTTATCTATGAAGATAAAGAGTTATCAGATCATCTGAAATCGACGGTTGCTCGCTTGCAGATCCCTATGTTGAAGGTGGCCATTCTTGATAAAAACTTCTTCAGTGACAAGCAGCACCCCTCCAGAGAGTTATTAAATGAATTTACCCAAGCCTCAATTGTTGATGACAGCGCCAAGGTGGAAGAGAAAATAGAGACGTTGGTTAACCGTATCGTTAATGAATTTAGCGATGATTTGTCGCTCTTTTCTGATGTTTTGGATGATTTTCGTGAGTTTATGCTCAAGGAGCAGCAGGCCTACCTTGAGTCACAACGCAAGCAACTGGAAGAGGCTGAACGCCAGGAACAACGTGCCCGTGATATTAAGGCAGTGGACGATGCGATCGCCTCTTGTATGCCAGAACACCCGATGCCCGACTTGCTACAAGCTTTTATGGATGAGGTGTGGCGTGAGTTGATGATTAACACTTATCTGGATGAGGGGGCAGAGAGCCATGGCTGGAATATACATCTACAGCTGACGGAAGATCTGTTGTGGTCAATTACCCCGAAAGTCTCTGCGGAGGAGCGCAGCTATCTGGCCAGCATGATCCCGCATCTGGTGAAAATGCTCGGTGAAAGTTTGGCGCAAACCAGTTGGGATAAACAAAAAATTAGTGCGCTGTTTGATGAGCTTGGCGATTGTCATATCGGTGCTTTGCGTGGTGAGGGTGCGACGACTGAAACGGCAATTGCAGCGGCTGTTTCGCAGCAACATGAGCCGGTGGAGGAGATTACCGATCCACTGCATCAACATCTTTTGCGTGAGCTGGAAGATGTCGAGTATGAAGAGATTATTCTTGATGAGAGTGGAATTCATAGCCAGATAAAGAATGCGGCTAATGAGAGTGAAAGTGATGACGAGTTTTTTGGCATGAGTGGAGATCTGCCAATCCTCGATGATGAAGTCGTCGACGAAGAGAGTAGCGTTGCCAGCTCAGATTATTATGATGAGCAGGTTGCTGAAATGGAGGTGGGTGATTGGGTAGAGTTTAGCGATGATGGCGAAAATCTACTCAAGGCGAGGTTGATCTGGCGAGGTGAAGTGGATAGACAGCTGATTTTTGCCAACTGGCGTCACGAAATTGTGCGCCGCTGTGATGAAAAAGAGTTAGTGACCATGCTGCGAAATTGGGATGTGCGTATTTTAAATACCGTGCCGATCATGGAGCGTGCGCTTAGTTCTGTCATGAGTGTGCTCTCAGACAAGAGCGCAGTGGATGGCGATAGAGGTTGAGTTTGTGACAAAATATAAACACGCTGAATAGTTCCAATTTGGAAGATATAATATGCAAGCATTAAAAAGAATTTTCTATGTGGAAGATGAGCCAGATATTATGGCCGTTGCCCAGCTGGTTTTGCAGGATATTGGTGGTTTTGAGCTTGAGACGGCAGTTTGTGGCGCTGATGCACTCGAAACAATCGTGAAATTCCAGCCAGACCTGATTCTACTGGATGTGATGATGCCCGGTATGGATGGCCCGACAACATTGCAGGCACTGCGAAAACTGGAGGGGTTACAGCAGACACCAGTGCTTTTTATGACCGCAAAGGTGCAGATTGAAGAGCTTGAGCAGTATAAAGTGCTGGGGGCGATTGATGTGATCCCCAAGCCATTTGATCCTATGACGCTTTCAGCGCAAATAGAGGCTATCTGGAGGAGACACCATGGCGAATAACCCAGAGCTACAGGCAAAGCTTGATCTGCTATTGAACAGCTACTGCTTGCAACTTCCCCATCGACAAAAAGAGATCGATGGTTTGTGGCAATTGGTTTGTCAGCAACAGAAGATGGGCGATGAGGGGCGTGAGCTTCACCGCCTAGTTCATAGCTTGGCAGGCAGTGGCGCTTCATTTGGTTTTGCTGCATTGAGTGAGACGGCAAAATCATTCGAATTACTGTTAAAAGAGTGTTGTGACGGTGATCTGGTGATGGATTCAGCTAGGCAGTTGCTCATGGAGCAGGAGCGGGTGCGGTTATATGAGGCGCTCAATAGATTTTCAGAGGAGAGTGTTTGATCAGAGCTTCCTTCGCTAGCGGTGATAAGCGAATGGGGTGTGAGTGCACCCCACCTCTGATAGGAGGGGGTGCATTTTATTCAAGAATGAATTAGCGGTTAATATGTTTTTCCCGAATCTCATCAAGGGTTTTGCAGTCGATGCAGAGATCGGCTGTAGGGCGTGCTTCAAGGCGGCGGATGCCGATCTCTTCACCACAGTTATTGCAGAATCCATACTCGTTATCGTCTAGGTGTTTAATGGACGAGTCTATTTTTTTGATAAGCCTGCGCTCACGATCCCGGGTGCGCAGCTCCATGGTGAAATCTGACTCCTGGCTGGCGCGATCATTCGGGTCAGGAATATTGCCCGACTCGTCTTGCATGTGATGAACGGTTTCGTCCACTTTCTCCATTAACTCCCGTTTCCACTCTATTAGAATGCTCTGGAAGTGTTTGAGCTGTTCTTGATTCATATACTCTTCACCCTTAACGGGTTCGTAAGGCTTAAAATCTGTATATGAATCGGAAACTGGAAGTTGCTCCGCTACCGCTTTATTTGGTTTTTTCTGAGCCATCTACTGGCCTCCTTACTACCTGCTAGAAAATATTAAGCCGCATCTATACCAGAAAAAGCAAAGGTGGTGCAATACAATTGTTATTTACTTTGATGGTTTGTTCAAACTTTGTTCATTCTCGAGGGGATGTGGTGGTTTTATGTGCAGGTGGTGCAATCTCATGTAATATCCCTGAATTTAATGAAACTAGGTGGTAATTATGTCAACGCTAAAGGCTTTGATTTTTGATGTGGATGGCACGCTTGCCGATACCGAACGCAATGGCCATCGTGTTGCTTTTAATCGGGCATTTGACGATGCCGGTTTAGGGTGGCACTGGTCGCCAGCGCTGTATGGCAAACTGCTGGCGGTTACCGGCGGGAAAGAGCGTATTCGCTTCTACCTTGAACAGTTCAATTTAGAATTTGTAAAACCAGATGACTTTGATGGGTTTGTGGCGGGTCTGCACGCCGCCAAAACCCGCTTTTATACCGAGCTGATGGCCCAGGGTGAAATTCCACTGCGTCCCGGAGTGGAGCGGTTAATCACTGAAGCACGCAGAGCGGGTTACCGTCTTGCTATCTCCACCACCACCACGCCGGAAAATGTAACTGCACTGGTAACCAATACATTGGGGGTAGCGGCGTTGGATTGGTTTGAAGTCATTGGTGCCGGGGATGTGGTGCCATCAAAGAAGCCTGCACCGGATATCTACGATTATGTGCTGAAAGAGATGAAGCTAACACCGTCAGAGGCGATCGCTTTTGAAGATTCACGTAACGGGGTGCTCTCTTCACTGGCCGCCAACTTGACCACGGTGATTACAGTGAATGATTATACAGCGGAAGATGATTTTTCCGGTGCGGCCATTGTGCTCGATCAGATGGGTGAGCCGGATGCACCCTTTACGCTACTGGCGGGTGATGCCCATGGTCAGCAGCATTTGAATATTGCGCTGGTCGAAGCGCTGCATCGGTCTGGGAATGGCTGATTCTGGCTGATCTAATAGCACAGGTTCAGCCGTTTTGCGTGATGTCGTTGATAGCTCGTGCCCGTCGCAGTTGTCTTTTAATAGTAACTATTGTTTACTAACGAGCCTCTTGCAAAACTATTTCATGAAAACCAACAATCAATGACTTACACTAAATGCATCGCCGTAACCCATTGATATTTTCCTCGTGTTTAGAGTTTCGCAAGAGGCTCTAACGAAAATGTTATTTGGCGGTGACTTTCCCGTGGAGGGTTATAGAGCCATTGGCTATCTGTGGGTGTTAGGCGCACACCAAATTTTTCAGTCAATATTATGTGTTTCAAGTAAAACCAGAGGGATAAATATGGGCAATAAAGAGAGAGTTAGGGAGGCTATCAACGCACTCTACAAGAGCGCTGGAATTGGAGCGAAATTCAATGGACAAATCAATGAGCAAGTTGCCGAAGTATTTGGGCAGTTACTAGAGGATATCCATAGTTGTTCTGCTGTATTTAAGTGGGTTCCTAGGCCGACAGGAGGCCCAGCAACAATTGCATGGCTTGTAAAAAATATGACACAAAGCGTTATTGAAAAATTTAAAGATCGTCAATCTTTTCTATGTGCCAGAACTAGAATCTTTCAATACCAAACACCTCTAAGGCTAGCGTCTTTGGGGATCTGAGATGAATATGCGAATTAAATGGGTAACTATATTTTTATTCATTATCCCTCAGCTTGTATTTGCGGGAGGTTCTGAACAACGAAGTTGTGCCACGGATGAGATATTGATTTATCTGGTGGATTACTCATATTGCGCGCCTAAAGGAGAAGTGAATAGCCTAAATGTACCAGGTGGAAGGCATAATGCTGTACATGTTACTGGAAGGGATTACGAGTATTCGTTTGCTAGAATGCCTGTTTCCATTGCTTTAATGGATATACCTAGCAAGAAAGGCATCTCTCTTTCTTCATTCTTCAAGCGGTTGGCGGATGTTCGCGATACCCAAGGTAGATTCACCGAAATTAGAGAGGCATTTGGTATTGGAGAAAGAACAGTCGTATCAAAATACAGTAACAAAGATTTTGAAGCATATTACATAGCTAACGAAAAATCGCTAAACAACTCGATATATATATTTAACAACACAGATGAGTATATCTATGTGGTTAAAGGAAGTATTACTGCTGAGTTTTCTCAAACATTTTTCTCTTCACTGGAGTATCTCTATTAAAAACCACTGCTAACTTCCTCTCAACCTAAATTGATCCAGACTTAATCAGAGCTTCCTTGAACGTGTTGCGCAGAATAATATAGTCCTCTCGGCATCCACCTCGGTTTGGCACTTCGCCGCCTTCATGGCGCAGACAATGGCTATTCTCGGACAGGCTCCTAGGAGTAATAGAGGTGGCGTGATACCTCCTACTCACTTTGCAACTCCTCGGCTTTGACATGAGTAAGCCGCCTTAAGGTAGCCTTTACTGCTCAGCAACGGCCAAAAACTAACCGATGACCGCTTTTATTTTTACCATTAGCTTTTAGAAAAGGTGGGTATTGCCGTTACACCAGTAAGGAATTTGGAGCTAATGCTCCGGCGCAACACCTTCATTTTAAACCACTGGGTTTGCTCAACTTGAAGAGGTGGCTAGATGGATGGGCCAATTCTGATGAGCCGCTAAAAGTGAGCGAAAGGGGTTGGCAAAAGATTGAACATGGTACTTTTTAGTGGGCAATAACCACGGCTCTACCCAATATATCGGACGAGATTTTCTATGAAAAAAAATAGGTCACTAACGGGACGTGAGGTTCCGTTTCCTGATACCGCCAACATTCTCTCAACCACAGATGAAAAAGGTCAAATCACTTATGTAAACAGTGATTTTATCGCCATCAGTGGCTTTGAAGAGAGTGAGTTGATGGGCAAAAGCCACAACATTGTGCGCCACCCCGATATGCCTGCCGCCGCTTTTGCGGATATGTGGAGTACCCTGAAGCGGGGTGAAGCGTGGATGGGGATTGTTAAAAACCGCTGTAAGAATGGCGACCACTACTGGGTGGATGCTTTTGTCACCCCTATTTTTGAGAATGGCCGATTGGTTGAATATCAATCGGTTCGCAGCAAGCCAAACCCAAAAAATGTAGAGCGTGCCAAGCAGGTTTATGCACGCATCAATGAGGGTAAATCGCCTTTTAACCGCAACACCCTCTCCATTAACAATAAGCTGATCATCGCTCTTTTTGCCGCGCTGTTACCCGCTCTATCGGTGGCCGCCTATTTTGGCGTACCCCTCTTAACGGCGCTACTCCCGGTATTATTGCTCAGTGTGCTGGTGGGTGTTGTGGCTGTCCAGATGGCAATCTCCCCCTATAAAGAGGCTTACCGACATGCTGTGGAGATTATTGATAACCCGCTGATGCAATATATCTACACCGGTCGCACCGATGAGGCGGGGCAGGTAGAGCTTGCGTTGATTATTGAAAAAACGCATCTACGTGCGGTTGGTGGGCGTATGGCCGATTTTATCGATAAAATTGACAGCCGAGCAGTGGATGCTGCTGCTAATATGTCGGGGGCGCAGACGCGAGCACTGGAGCAGCGCAGTGATCTGCTGCACCTTGCTCAGTTTATGGAGGAGATGGTGGAGACCATGGGTGAGGTGAATGCCTCGGCCAGTACCGCATCAGATGCCTCACAGCAGTGCCAGAGTAGTGCGCTGGCGGGTCGTGATGCGGTTACCCAGGTGGTCTCTTCCATTGGCGGGCTGGCTGATGAGGTTGACCAAGCTTCGAACGTTATTGCCGCACTGGGTGAGGCTAGCGATAATATTGGCTCTGTGCTTGAGGTTATTCGTGGTATTGCCGAGCAGACAAATTTGCTGGCACTGAATGCCGCCATCGAAGCGGCAAGGGCGGGTGATTTAGGGCGAGGCTTCGCGGTGGTGGCCGATGAGGTTCGAACCCTTGCAACACGCACCCATAGCTCGACACAGGAGATTCAGTCGATGATTGAAGTGCTGCAATCCCGTGCCTCTGAGGGGGTAACAGTGATGCAGAAGAGTCGAGCTTCGGCGGATAAAAGTGTTGATCAGGTCGAGGAGACGAAGCGGGTGTTAGAGCGCATCATCGAAGGGATCACTCAGGTGACCGAGATGAATAACAGCGTTACCCAGATGGTGAGTCAGCAGCAGCACGCGGTGGATGGCATTAACCAGAGTCTGCTACGTGTTAATGAAGCGGCGGAAGAGAGTTCGCTGGAGTCCGAAGTTCCCGCGACGCTGTCCAGCGAAATTGGCAGTTGCAAACGACTGATTAACGAACTTCGGAAAGCGTAGCGGCCTGTTCTTATTTTCACATACAACATTTTTTATATTTTTTACCACTTTTACAAGGGCAGGGATCGTTTCTACCCACTTTGGGGGCGGTGCGCTGAATCGGTTTGTTGGCACGCTGGCGCTGCTCCAGGAAGTGTAGATAGAGCGTTTTTACTGCGGGTTCGATAGTGAGTCCGCTCTGATTTATCTGCTCTTCGCTTAAACTATCTAGCGCCTCGCCCTCGTGCTGGGTGGTAAATAACTGAATCGGCTTCAGAGCTTGTTCTAGGGCGTTACGATCCTCCTCTTCGGTTAACTCATCCCATAAGCCAATGCCCCGCATGAAGCCCTCACACCAGCTGCTGACGATGGTATACTCCTGTTCATCCTCCATTTCGACCAGAAACAGCGCGTGATACTCATCTCCGTGCATTCCTTCCATAACATGGTTATAGAAGGTGAAGATGGCATCATTGAACTCTGCATATTCGCTGCGTTTTTTCCAGTGGGGTGCTTTATCTTCTCCCCCCCAAAGTGCAGATAGCCACTGTGCGGCCATGATGTTATTGGGGGCACAGGCGAGGGCGGAGAAAAAGCCATCAAGCTCAGAGGCGTTAAAGATTGCTTGCTCATTGCCGTCGCGTTCAAAGTAGTAGTTGACCAGATCAATGACATCGCCACTTTCAGGTTTTTTAGCGGGTGCTGCTTTAAAGCCATAACTCTCTGCCTGGGAGGGGCGTGGTGTCTCCCGGTTGCTGCGAAACCCCAGTTTGATTTCAACCTCCTCCAAGTCACCGGCGCAACTGGTGTCAACCCCATCACGTTGATACAGGGCTCGAATACCTTCAATTAACTCCTTGGCTTTTAGTTCGCACAATCGGCCAATTAAGAGGCCATTCAGGGTGGGTAGTGAGAGGTCTGGTTTCTCTAAGTAGGCTTGGTAGTGTGCCAGTACGGCATCGCGTTGTTCGGGGTAGTGCTCAACAACTTCACACAAGGCATCCACTGCCATGACGTGGGTGAACTCATCAAGTTCTGCTGTGTTCAAAAGGGCTGCCAGGGGTTCAATGGCCGACTCACCGATCATGCCCAGTACAATGGGCAGTTCATACAGCGCCCAATCATCTTCCACCAACTCATCAAAAAGCTTGATCAGGGGCAGAGCGGCTTGGCTGCAACGTAGCTGCGCCAAGGTTCGCCAGGCGTGGAGTGGTGCCCAAATCTCGGCGCTGTCTGCATCTGCTTGGTGCAGCTCGCTATCGCCAGCAATTTTAAGCAGGGCGGTCACATCACTACTATCAAAGCCATATTGCAGGTAGTCGGGCCACTGGTGGGCGGCACAATTTAGGTCGCCCAGTGTGAAAATAATATCGGTTTTATTGGCCATGTTTCACGATCCGGGGTAATAGGCATTAACTTCACTGGCCACTAGATTTTTAAGTTGCTCATAACCAAATCGACTGAGGGGCTTGCCGTTAACAAAAAACGTCGGGGTTTTGGTCGCCCCCAGTCGCTGCCCATCGGCTATATCCTGCTGGATTATTTTGGCGATTTCTGGGCTGTTTACATCTTCCCTGAGTTGCGCAACGTCAAAGCCAAAGCGTTCTAGGTAGGTCCAAAAAACCTCCGGTTTAGGTTGGTGGTGTGATGCCCAGTGGGACTGGGTTTCAAACATCAAATCTAACACTTCCCAGAATTTACCCTGTTTCTTAGCCGCCTCCAGAATTTTTACCATATGGTCAGAGCCAGGGTGTAGTGGGGCATAGCGAATCACCAGGTTTACTTTTCCGCGGTAGGTTGCCAGTAGCTCTTTTACCAGCGGGTGAAATTGACGGCAGGTTTCACAGGCGGGGTCCAGAAACTCTACAATGGTCACTTTTGCCGCCGGGTTGCCTTTTCGTGGCGAGTAGGGCTTGCTCAGGGCATCTGCATTTTGTGTGGCTAGCTGGGTTTGGGTATCAGCTTGCTGGCTGTTGTAGAGGTAAGCAGCCATTAAAAAGGCGAGTATCATTAAAAATATTGCACCGATGATGGTGTAGTTCTGTTTCATGTGGTGGCCTTGCTTTTGAGTAACAAAATGATAATAAGTGAAAAGGATGCGAGTGAGAGTAGTGGAATAGGTAGAAAACCAAACAGCTCCATACTGTCATCAGCGCAGGATACCCCTTGGCTACAGGGCTGAAGGTTTTCAGGTATCAAGCCAAAAAAGAGTAAACAGTGGTAGAGGGTAAAGAGTAAGCCGATCACTGCGATGGGCAGGGCGTAGTTCACTACCCGTTTATCCAGTGGGTAGAGCCCCACCAGTAGGATGATCACCAGCGGGAACATGAATATCCGTTGGTACCAGCACAAAACACAGGGTACCAGCTCCATTATTTCACTGAAAAAGAGGCTGCCTAGGGTTGATAGGGTTGCTACCAGCCAGCTACTGAAAATAAGTAACCAACGTCTATCATTTAACTGTTGATGAGATTTCACTTAAACCTTAACTTCCCTTAGACCGCAATCATATCGAATATTGATTTTACTTGAGCGCTTTTGAGCAGGCTATTATTATTTTTGAGTAGGCTGGTTTTTTGTTGTTAAATAGAGCCATTGGGCGTGGTATGGGATTTATCGTTGACTATGCAGTTCGGACGTATATAATTTAGCACAGCTTGATTGTGCGTTTCTATGTATATCATTTCGATGTTCTATAATAGTCTTCGTCCTGCGTGTCATATACAAATAGCAACATTTCTCGCTAAATCGCCTTTGGTGTCTAAGTTTTTTGGACTTAGACCGGGCACGACGACTTTTGAAATTTATAGGATATGATTATGTCTACTACTACTGGTACCGTTAAATGGTTCAACGAATCAAAAGGTTTTGGCTTTATTGAGCAAGAATCTGGTCCCGACGTATTTGCCCATTTTAGCGCCATCTCTGGTTCAGGGTTTAAAACTCTGGCAGAGGGTCAGAAGGTTGAATTTACTGTTACTGATGGTCAAAAAGGTCCTCAGGCAGAAAATATTATCGCGATCTAATACCGAATTGCGAGAGTGCCTGCGATGCTTTAATTGCAGGCTTGCTCGCCCTTATTTGAGGGTGAGTGAAGGGTAAGGCCTTAATGGTCTTGCCCTTTTTTATTTGTCATGCGCCATAATCGAGGACCATACGTTGAGCGAAGCTGCTTTTTCATCCCTGAAGCTCCACCCTGCCTTGTTAAAAAATATTACATCTTTAGGTTACGATGCGATGACTCCGATTCAGGCAAAAAGCTTGCCCTATATTTTGGCTGGGAGAGATGTTATCGCCCAGGGCCAAACCGGTTCGGGTAAGACGGCTGCTTTTACACTGGGGTTGTTGGAAAACCTGAATGTGAAGCATTTCCGCATTCAGACGCTGGTGCTGTGTCCTACCCGCGAGTTGGCTGATCAGGTGGCCAAAGAGATTCGCAAGATGGCCAGAACAATTCATAACATCAAAGTGTTGACCTTATGCGGCGGTATGCCCTTTGGCCCTCAGGTGGGATCGTTGGAGCATAACGCGCATATTGTGGTGGGAACTCCGGGTCGTGTTGCGGACCACCTGCGCAGAGGAACATTAAAGTTGGATGATGTGAATACCTTGGTGCTGGATGAGGCGGATCGTATGCTTGATATGGGATTTCAAGAGACGCTGGATGAAATCATCGACCATATGCCCGAGCACTATCAGACACTGCTGTTCAGCGCGACCTATCCCGAACAAATCGCCTCAATGGCCAGTCGTATTACCCAAGACCCGGTGGTGGTTAAGGTGGCGACAACACACGATAAAAACAGTATTCATCAATCGCTGTATGAGGTAGATGAGCAGATGCCGCGTGTGACGGCTGTTCGCCTGTTACTGTTGGAGCGCCGCCCGCTGTCCACGGTGGTGTTTTGCAATACCCGGCTGGAGACTCAGGAGGTGGCTGACCAGCTCTCTCATTTTGGCTTCAGTGCAGCGGCGTTACATGGCGAGCTGGAGCAGCGTGAGCGAGATCAAACCCTAGCGTTGTTTGCCAATAAGAGTATTTCGATATTGGTGGCAACGGATGTGGCGGCTAGAGGGTTGGACATCGATGCATTAGATGCCGTTATCAACTACCAAATTGCACGGGAGTATGAGGTTCATATTCACCGTGTGGGCCGTACTGGGCGTGCCGGTAGCAAGGGGATTGCCTGCACACTGTTTACAGACAAAGAGCGTTATCGGGTTGGCCGGCTAGAGGCGCATCTGGGTCACTCAATAGAGCGGGCAACGCTGCCTGCGGCGAACCTGCTTGAGCAGGCCGTCTATAAACCAAGCATGGCGACGTTGCAGATAGAGGGCGGTAAGAGACAAAAAGTACGCCCGGGTGATATCCTAGGTGCATTGACGGCTGAGGATGGCATTAGTGGTCACGAGGTGGGGAAAATTAATGTTTTCGATAATTTTTCTTACGTAGCGGTTATGCAAAAAGTCCAAAAGGTAGCATTGAATAAACTCTCTGCCGGGAAATTGAAGGGGCGCTCGTTCCGCGTGAGGTTGCTTGTATTGTGACCTTGAGTTGTTATTATTGTCATAAGTTTTATTTTTGTGGATAAATTTAATTTATGGCGGATCGCAGACTGAGAGTGTTTCACGCGGTGGCACAGTTGCTGAGTTTTACCAAAGCGGCTGAGTCACTCTACATGACCCAGCCTGCCGTCACTTTTCAGGTGCGCCAGCTTGAGGAGCAGTTTAATACCCGCCTGTTTGATAGAACCCATAATCGAATTGCACTGACTGAAGCGGGGCGCTCTGTCTATAGCTATTCATCACGTATTTTTGAGCTTTACGATGAGATGGATAACTCGGTCAGAGAGATCACCGGTGATGTGAGCGGTGTGCTGATTATTGGTGCCAGCATGACCATTGCTGAATATATGTTGCCTGCGCTACTGGGTGAGTTCAAGCGCGCTTATCCAGAGGTGGGTCTGCGTCTGAAGGTGGGCAATACGGATGCGATTGTGATGATGGTCGAAAGCAATGTTATCGACTTGGGAGTGGTTGAAGCGCCTGTTTCGAATAAAAGCCTCTCGGTTGAATTGTGCCGCGAGGATCAGCTAGTGGCCATTGTTGCACCCGATCACCCGTTATCAATATATGATGAAATTTCAGCTGAAAAAATATTAAAATACCCCTATATCTCCCGTGAAGAGGGCTCCGGCACCCGGGATGTATTCGTTGAGTATTTGCAGCAGCATGGCTTTGATGAGAAGCAGCTGAATGTGATCATGGAACTGGGCAGCCCCGAAGCGATCAAAGGCGCTGTTGAGGCGGGTATTGGGGTGACGGTGATGTCTCGCACCACTCTTGATAAAGAGTTAGCTTTGGGCACGCTGAGGGCGATTGCATTTAACCCACCGCTGGTGCGCCCCTTTTCGTTTGTACACCAACGGCAAAAATTTAGGCAGCGCGCGATGGATGAACTTCTCACCTTTGCCCGCAACTACTGTAAAACACACTGTAAAGAGTAAGCCAGTGCTCCATCAACATGATAATTACAGATTTAGATTCCCTGTGGTGTTTCGCAGCAAGGTGCGCCTTGCCGTGAACGTTGATAAGCTGACTAAACGCGCACTTATCACCTTGATGGAGCACGAGTGCCATGATTGATATATTTAAAGAGTGGTATCAGCGCAACTTCTCTGACCCCCAAGCTGTTATATTGGCGCTACTGCTGCTGGTTGGTTTTGTGGTGGTGATCTTTCTTGGCGATATGCTGGCACCACTGCTGGCCAGTGTGATTATTGCCTATTTACTGGAAGGGACGGTCGCTAAATTACAGCAGTATGGGGTAGCGCGATTGTGGGCGGTGGTAAGTGTTTTTATGCTTTTCATGGCACTGCTGATTTACACTATTCTAGGCCTGATCCCCTTGCTCTCCCAGCAAGTCACCGAGTTAATTAGTGAAGTGCCTAACATGGTTACCAAAGGCCAGCAGAGCTTGTTAACACTGCATGAATCCTATCCGAACTACTTCAGTGAGGAGCAGGTGCGTGAGCTGATGAGTGGTGTGCGTGCGGATCTTACCGCCTTTGGGCAGAGCGTCTTCTCTAAATCGATCGCCTCGATTCCGGTGTTGATTACCGTGCTGGTCTATCTGATATTAGTGCCGATTATGGTGTTCTTTTTCCTTAAGGATAAACAGAGTATTGTGCAGTGGTTTACCGCCTATCTGCCCGAACAGCGTCGCTTGGCGGGCGAGGTGTGGCACGAGATGGATCGGCAGATTGGTAACTACATTCGAGGGAAAATTTTAGAGATCATCATTATCGGCGTGGTGACCTACATCGCCTTCTATATGATGGGGCTAAATTACGCACCACTACTGGCCGCGCTGGTGGGTATTTCGGTATTGGTACCCTATATTGGCGCGGCGGTGGTCACGATTCCTGTGGCGCTGATCGCTTATTTCCAGTGGGGTCTCAGTGCAGATTTTGGCTATCTAATGCTGGTATATGGCATTATTCAAGCTGTTGATGGTAATGTTTTGGTGCCGATTCTGTTCTCTGAGGCGGTTAACCTGCACCCTGTGGCAATTATCGCCGCAGTGCTGTTTTTTGGTGGAGTCTGGGGTTTTTGGGGGGTATTTTTTGCCATTCCGTTAGCCACCCTGGTTGCCGCCGTGTTGAGAGCATGGCCGAGAGCCACTCAAACCGATGAGTCCGATAGGCTCCTAGAGTGAGGTGATGAGTATGTATCAGAATATTTTGTTGGCAGTGGACTTCTCCAAGGCATCGACATGCGTCGCACAGCGTGCAATGCAGTTAGCCCCCGAGGGTAGTCAATTAACCGTGCTGCATGTGGCCGAGTATCTTCCAATGCTTGATTATTCGGGGGACCCGATGGCGATGACACCGCTTGCTATCGATGAAGATCTGTTGATGGAAGATGCCAAGCAGTCACTACAGCGTTTTGTCGATAAGCATCTGCAGGGTGTCGAGGTGGTGCAGCAGGTGAAAATGGGCATTCCAAAGTTGGATATTTTGCAGACAGTAGAAAAACAAAATATAGACCTATTAGTGATCGGCTCCCACGGTCGTCATGGGTTGGCGCGATTGTTAGGCTCCACAGCCGCTGCGGTAATAAATGATTGCCCCTGTGATATTCTGGCGGTCAGAATTAACCCGGATAATTCATAGATTATGCACAATCTCACTTCTCTATTGATTCCACAGGAGATATTCCCTCCATCGTCCATAATCGCGGATACGGCGCTTTTTCGGAAATTTCCCTGTGAAACCAATATCCTGCGCAATCTTTGTGCAATCTTATGAATTGTCCGGGTTAAGGGCTGGTCGAGTGTTTGTTTGGTGAGAGTTTTTAAACGCCCACTAACAGCGGCGGTTGCTTCTCAGCTGTTATCGCTGCTGGTTATCGTGAGTGCGGTCTACTTTTTGGGTGGCGTATCACTTGCGCTGTGGCAGCTGTTGCTGATTCAAGGGGCGCTGGCGGCTCTCATTTCGCGCCCTTTCGGTATGGCAAACTGGTGGTTGGTGTTACACCTACTATTACCACTGGCCATCTGGCTGGCACTGAGCTGGCAACTGTCAGCTTGGGTCTATTTCACTGCTTTTGTCATTATGTTGCTGATATTTTGGAATAGCGCCGGTGAGCGCGTTCCCCTCTATCTGAGTAATCAAACCACCTGGCAAGCGCTCTCTGATCTACTGCCTGAGCAGCAGCCGTTCCGCTTTGTTGATTTGGGAAGTGGGCTGGCCGGTACACTGAATTATCTTGCACAACATCACCCGCAAGGTGAGTTTGTAGGGGTAGAGTCTGCACCCTTGCCGATGTGGCTGGCACGCTATCGCTGCGGCCAACAGCGCAATATAACCCTATTGCAACACGACATGTGGAAGCTGGATCTGTCTCAATTTGATGTGGTTTACTGCTTTTTATCACCCGAGCCGATGCCAAAAATATATGTAAAAGCGCGTAAGGAGATGCGCCCGGGTTCACTGTTAATCAGCAACAGCTTTACCGTGAAAGGCTTTGAGCCTGATGAAGTTCTGGAGCTGGATGATCGTCGTCGAACGCGCCTCTATCTTTGGCGTATATGACATATTGAGGCATTTGCAGTCAGTTGGTTGCAAAGCTTTTATTAAGGAAGCTCTGATTAAGTCATGAATGTTTTATGCTGGCTAAAATTGCCCCCATTTATCCCGAAAATTGCACCAATAGAACAACTATTACTGCGCATTTCGGAACAAATGAGAGCAATTCCCTCTCAGCCTAAATTCATCCAGACTTAATCAGAGATTCATTAAATATTACCGAGTAAAATTGTATGGATTTCCTACCGATCTTTTTTGACCTTAAAAAGCGTCGCTGCCTAGTGGTGGGTGGCGGCGATGTGGCACTACGCAAGGTGCGGCTACTGCTGCGTGCCGGAGCGACGGTCGAGCTGGTTTCTCTGGCATTGAGTGACGGATTACAGGTAATGGCTGATCAAGGGGATATTATCTACCATCCCGGCTGCTTTGAATCCATCATGCTTGAGGGGGTGGTGCTGGTGATTGCGGCAACGGATGATGAACAGGTGAACCGGCAAGTGCACGCAGCGGCAACGGCTAAGCAGTTGCCGGTCAATGTAGTGGATTGTCCGGCGCTTTGTACCTTTATTTTCCCCTCTATTATTGACCGCTCACCGGTGGTTGTGGCGGTGTCAACTGGTGGTGCCTCACCCACGCTCGCTCGCTTGATGCGCGCGCGGCTTGAGACCTTAATTCCGGCGGCTTATGGAAAGCTGGCATCGTTGGCAGAAAAATTTCGCGAGCCGGTAAAAAAGCGCTTTGCAACAACCCATCAACGCCGCCTGTTTTGGGAGGGGGCGCTACAAGGATCAGTAGCCGAACATGTTTTTGCTGGGCAATCGCAACAGGCGGAGCAGGCACTGCAGCAACTGCTGGATGCCCCCGAAGCACCGTCGGAGGGTGAAGTCTATCTGATTGGTGCCGGGCCGGGTGATCCTGACCTGTTAACTTTTCGAGCCTTACGCCTGATGCAACAAGCGGATGTGGTGCTCTACGACCGCCTGGTTTCACCACAGGTGCTGGACTTGGTGCGGCGTGATGCTGATTTGATCTATGTGGGTAAGGCGTGTGCAGATCATGCTATGCCGCAGGCTGAAATCAATCAAACACTAGCCGACTTGGCGAAGCAGGGTAAACGTGTTTGCCGACTGAAAGGGGGAGACCCCTTTATCTTTGGTCGCGGAGGCGAAGAGATCGAGACCCTGGCCGAGCAGGGGGTAACCTTTCAAGTGGTACCAGGGATAACCGCCGCCTCCGGCTGTGCGAGCTACGGCGGGATACCGTTGACCCATCGTGATTATGCTCAATCGGTCACTTTTGTGACCGGGCACCTGAAAGATGGCAGTTTTAATGTTAACTGGGATGGCCTGCTGCACCCACACCAGACACTGGTGATCTATATGGGGTTGGTTGGCCTCCCTTCACTCTGTGAGCAGCTGGTGGCACGGGGAATGAAGAGCAGTATGCCCGCCGCACTGGTACAGCAAGGCACCACTCCGCAGCAACAGGTTTATATTGGCACGGTCGAGAGCCTGCCTGAGCTAGTGCAAAAACATAACGTAAAAGCACCCACGCTGGTCATTATCGGCGAAGTGGTGCAGCTACACAGCAAACTGGCGTGGTTTAAGCCAGACCAAGTGGTCGCGTAAAATCATAGCTAGGAGCAAGCTTCAGCTTGCGATAACTCTTGTTTACGGGTAAGGCGAAAAGTTTTCGTGTAAAGGCCCGGTTTTGTATATTATTGGTCGCTGTTAATTGGGTTGTCTATTTTTGATATGGAAGCTATTTGGATTGGAATTGCTTTTGTCTGTGGTCTAGCCGCACGACAAATGGGACTGCCCACACTGGTTGGCTATCTGCTGGCGGGTGTGGCGTTGAGTCTTTATGGCATTGAGAGCGGCGATGTTCTCAAGGAGATTGCACACATCGGTGTGTTACTCCTGCTGTTCAGCGTAGGTCTTAAATTAAAGGTAAAATCCCTATTTCGTCCTGAGGTGATTGCAGGCTCGCTGCTGCACATGTTGATTAGCACGGCGCTGATCGGCGCAGTGATGATCTGGGTATTCCAGCTGGGGCAGGGAATGGGTGCGCTGATTGCAGTCTCATTGGCATTTTCGAGCACTGTAGTGGCGGCCAAAGTGCTTGAAAGCAAACGCGAGCTGCGCGCCTTCCATGGGCGTGTTGCCATTGGTATTCTGGTAGTGCAGGATCTGGTTGCGGTGGCACTGCTGAGCACCCTGGGTGGTGAGGCGCCTTCGGTGTGGGCCTTTGGCCTGTTTGCACTGCCGCTGTTGCGCCCATTGGTTTTCAAACTTCAGGACTACAGTGGGCACGGTGAGCTGTTGGTGCTGTTTGGTATGTTGCTGGCGGTTGTGCTGGGGGGGGCTGGTTTTGAAGCGCTGGGGCTGAGTGGTGAACTAGGCGCGTTGTTGATGGGAGCGATGATCGCAGAACACCCTAAATCTTCAGAGCTTTCGGTCTCACTCTGGTCACTAAAAGAGATGCTTCTGGTGGGGTTCTTCTTACAGATCGGCATGGCGGGAATACCCAATTTAGAGCAGATCATGCTGGCGTTGATGCTGGTGCTGCTGTTACCCCTTAAAGCAGCGCTGTTTTTCTTTTTGTTGATGCTATTCAAGCTGCGATCCCGATCCGCTTTTCTGGCCAGTCTAAGCTTAGCAACCTACAGTGAGTTTGGCCTGATTGTGGCGAATATGGCCGTTGATGGCGGCATGATGAGCAACGACTGGCTGATCGTCATTGCGGTGGCGGTTATCTTCTCCTTTATTATCAGTGCGCCACTTAACCACTTTGCCCATGGACTCTATGAGCGCTGGGAGAAGCGGCTAAAATATTTTGAGCATGATGAAGTGCACCCGGATGATGAGCCGATCAGCCTTGGCAACTCGAGAGTGCTGGTCATGGGAATGGGGCGTGTTGGCACGGGTGCCTACGACTACTTTGCAAAAAAAGGGGCGCGGGTAATCGGTATGGACTCGGATATGATGCGAGTCGAAAAACTGCGTGAAAGTAAGCGCCGTGTGTTATATGCCGATGCTGAAGATCCGCAGCTATGGGCAAATTTGCACTTAGAGGGTATTGAGGCCGTGGTGCTCTGTATGCCAGACCCCGAAGCGAATCATATTGCGGTAAGGCAGTTGCGCAAGATTAATTACCCCGGCATGGTCACAGCGGCTGCCACCTATCCTGAGCAGGTGGCGATGTTTGAAGGGGCGGGCGCAAGCCTTGCGTATGACTACTACAGCCGTGCCGGACACGGTTATGCCGAATGCGTCTGGAAAAAGATGCCGGCGGATAAATCCCGTTATGATGAGATAGAGGATCGCTATCGCTAGGTTAGGCCGCAGTTCTTATTAAGGCAGTTCTTCAATATAACTGCGCTCAATCGGGGTTTGGACGTAGATTTTTTTGCCATTTTCAATCGCCCAGAAATAGTAGTAGCCTTTTTGAGGCTCGCTGGTTACCTTGCCGTCGTCAACAATCCAGCTCTTTTGGTGGTCACCTGAGGCAAAGGTCACTTTATAATTTCCCTCTAGCCAGGTAACGCCCAAGCGCGAGAGTTTGTTTTGCTGCTCTTCAGAGCAGCTGACAAGAAAAATAGAAGTCAGTAATAGAGTGATAACTGTTTTCTTTCCCATTAGAATATCCTTCGGTTATAGGTTGGTTTGTTCAGGGCTTCCATAATAGACGATGTACAGCATAATACGCGCCACAGACGCACAAGAAAAATGAAAGAGTAAGGGGCAGTCGTTGATTAAAATTTTAGGCATGATCATTGGTTTTTTCAGCTACGGCTTTTTTGGCCTGCTGCTTGGCCTCTATATTGGCTATCTTGTGGATCGTCGCTTATCGAAACACTATGCGCGCTGGATGCTAAAAGCGCTGCATAAACATCTGCAAAAAACACAACGCACCTTCTTTGAGGCAACCTTTCAGGTGATGGGACATGTCGCCAAGGCGGATGGGCGCATTACTGAAGAGGAGATTCGCGTCGCTCGCCAAGTAATGGCGCAGATGCAGCTGAGCGAAGAGGCTACCCGTGAAGCGATGATGTTGTTTAACAAAGGTAAGTCAGCAGAGTTTGACCTTGAGGTGGTATTGGCACCGCTACGGCTGATCGGCCAGCGTCAGCGCAACTTAATGCAGATGTTTATCGAAATTCAGCTGCGAGCCGCATTGGCTGATGGTGAAATTGCTCCAGAAGAGCATCGGGTGATCAACAGTATTGGTCATATTTTGGGCTTTAGTGGTGATGACATTGCACGCCTTGAAGCGATGATGCGAGCAGAGCGCCATAACCAACGGCAGCCGGGTAAGCAGGGAATGGCGCTGACGGATGCTTATGAAATTTTGGACATAAAAGATGATGCAACTGATGCGGAAGTGAAAAAAGCCTACCGCAAGCTGATGAATCAACACCATCCGGATAAATTAGCGGCCAAGGGTCTGCCTCCTGAGATGATGAAAATGGCTGAAGACAAATCCCATGAAATACGCACTGCATACGAGCGTGTTCGTGAACAGCGAGGGTTTAAATAGAGTGAGCTGCATTGACACTCGACTACCCGGTTTTTACATGACGCTTGTTCCTATTACGATAAAAGAGATTTAATAACATGACCCTGCGTGCCCGTTTCGCCCCCAGTCCTACCGGCTACCTCCACATTGGTGGTGCCCGCACCGCGCTTTATTCGTGGCTCTATGCCCGTAAACATGGTGGTCAATTTGTTTTGCGTATTGAAGATACCGACCTAGAACGCTCAAGTGTTGAATCCGTTAATGCGATCCTTGAGGGGATGACATGGCTAGGTCTTGAGTATGACGAAGGGCCCTTTTATCAAACAGACCGCTTTGATCGCTACAAAGAGGTGATTAAACAGCTGCTGGATGAAGGCAAGGCCTACAAATGTTACTGCAGCCGCGAAGAGCTGGACGCGCTGCGCGAACAGCAGATGGCCAATAAAGAGAAACCACGTTACAACGGCCTCTGCCGTGAAGGCGCTGAAGCCCGCGCAGGGGTGGAGCCAGTGATCCGTTTTCGCAATCCGACAGAAGGGGCGGTGGTGATTGATGACATGATCAAAGGTAAAGTAGTGATTAAAAACTGCGAACTGGATGATCTGATTATCGCCCGCAGCGATGGCACACCGACCTATAATCTTACGGTGGTGGTCGATGACCTAGATATGGGCATCACCCATGTGGTGCGGGGGGATGATCACCTCAACAACACCCCTCGCCAGATCAATATTCTGGCCGCAATGGGGGCAAAACCGCCTCACTACGCCCATGTGCCGATGATTCTGGGTGAAGATGGCAAACGCCTCTCAAAACGACACGGTGCCGTCAGCGTCATCTCTTATCGTGATGCCGGCTTTCTGCCGGAAGCGTTGATCAACTACTTGGTTCGCTTGGGCTGGTCCCATGGCGATCAAGAGCTATTTAGCCTAGAAGAGTTGATTGAGCTATTTGACGTCGCTGATGTTAACCGGGCAGCATCCACCTTCAATCCGGATAAACTGCTCTGGATCAATCAACAATATATTATCAACTCAGAACCCGAGCATATACTTCACCATCTCAGCCCCCATTTAGGCAATATAGGTCTGGACCCCACTGAAGGCCCCAACATTATTGAGGTGATAAAAGCGCAGCGTGAGCGGGCAAAAACATTGGTAGAGCTGGCCAAGGTTTGTGAGTTTTACTACCATGATTTTTCAGATTTCCCAGAAAAACCCGCTAAAAAAGCCTTTAAGGGCGATGCGAATTTGGTACTGGAGAGCATCAAAAACAAGCTCTCCGCACTGCCTGAATGGAACCGCACCGCGATTCACCAGCAGATGGAGGCGGTGGTCGCCGAAATGGAGATCGGCTTTGGCAAAGTCGGTATGCCACTGCGCCTTGCCGTGACGGGTGGTAACCCGTCACCTGACCTGGATTTGACCATTGAGCTAGTAGGCAGAGAGGCGACACTGCGTCGCATTGATCAGGCCATCGCCCACATCAATAAATAGAGATTACAAGGTTTTATTATGAGCGAAGAGAGTGCAACGCCGAGCAACTTCATTCGTCAGATCATCGATAAAGATCTGGCAGAAGGCAAACACCATAAGATTGTGACGCGCTTCCCGCCCGAGCCCAATGGTTACCTGCATATTGGGCACGCCAAATCGATCTGCCTGAATTTTGGCTTAGCCGAAGATTACAAAGGGCAGTGCCACCTACGTTTTGATGATACCAATCCGCAAAAAGAGAGTGTCGAATTTGTTGAGGCGATCCAGCGAGATGTGAGGTGGTTAGGGTTCGACTGGGGAGCTCAAACATACTACGCATCAGACTATTTTGAGCCCCTCTATTGCTATGCCGTAGAGCTGATTAAAATGGGCAAAGCGTATGTGTGCGAGCTAAATGCAGAGCAGACCCGAGCGTATCGTGGCACCCTGACCGAAGCGGGCAAAGAGAGCCCCTACCGCAATCGCTCAATAGAAGAGAACCTCGATCTTTTCCAGCGCATGCGCGCCGGAGAGTTTGCCGATGGAACGATGCTGCTACGTGCCAAAATTGACATGGCATCACCCAATATTAACCTGCGTGATCCCGCTATTTACCGTATTCGTCACGGCGTAGTCCACCACCAGACCGGCAGCGAGTGGTGCATCTACCCGATGTACGACTTTACCCACTGTCTCTCAGATGCCATTGAAGGGATAACCCACTCCATCTGCACGCTGGAATTTGAAGATCATCGACCGCTCTATGACTGGTACCTTGATAGCTTGAACGTTGAGTGCCATCCTCAGCAGATTGAGTTTTCACGCCTTGAGCTGCAATACACCATCACCTCTAAACGAAAGCTGACCCAGCTAGTCGAGCAGGGGTTGGTTGATGGGTGGGATGACCCGCGAATGCCGACCATTGCCGGTCTGCGCCGACGCGGCTACACGCCAGAGTCGCTGCGTGAATTTGCCAAACGAATCGGTGTCACCAAATCGCGCAATGAGGTTGAAATGGGAATGCTGGAGAGCTGTATTCGGGATGACCGCAACGAAAATGCGCCGCGCCGTATGGCGGTGCTGCACCCACTTAAAGTCATTTTAAGCAACTATGATCCGCACCAAGTTGAAGAGCTGCACCTCGCCAACCACCCTCAGCAAGAGGCGATGGGAAAACGAATCGTCCCCTTCTGTGCCGAGCTTTATATCGACAGAGCCGACTTCTTAGAAGTCGCACCCAATAAAAAATTCAAACGCCTAGTCACCGGCGGCGAAGTGCGCCTGCGTGGTGGCTACATCATCCGCTGCAATGAAGTGGTCAAAGATACCGCAGGTGACATTATCGAGCTGCACTGTAGCTATGACCCGGAGACCCTCGGCAAAAACCCGGCAGATGGGCGTAAAGTGAAGGGAGTGGTTCACTGGGTCTCAGCACGCCACGGCATTGCGGCAGAAATACGCCTCTATGACCGCCTGTTCAACCACCCGGCACCCGATGCCACAAAAGATGGCAGCACCTATGCCGACCACATCAACCCCGACTCCTTACGCACACTCTCCCGCTGCTTTGTTGAACCCAGCCTAGCAAGCGCCACTGCGGGTGAGGGGTTTCAATTTGAGCGCGAAGGGTACTTCTGCCTAGATCAAGATCAAGTGCACAACAAACCCGTCTTCAACCTAACCGTTGGACTGCGCGACTCCTGGGCGAAAATAGAGAAAAAAGGGTGATGTTGTACCGGTAGCCCTCGTTGACTTCGCTATTGTGAGATTTATTTCATTTAGAACCATATTGTTATTGACGAAAAAAAACGCTCGAGTATAATGCGCAACATCTTCAATAAATACACCAAATCAGGTATTCCAAGGCCGCCTGACTGGTAGCTAACATATTAATTGAAGTGCTGTTTTTGTTTCTTGAAAGACAAATTCGGGGCTATAGCTCAGCTGGGAGAGCGCCTGCATGGCATGCAGGAGGTCCGCGGTTCGATCCCGCGTAGCTCCACCAAGACACCAGGTTTTACCCGTGTGTCCCCATCGTCTAGAGGCCTAGGACACCGCCCTTTCACGGCGGTAACAGGGGTTCGAATCCCCTTGGGGACGCCATTTATTTTTAAGGAAGGTTTGTACTAGGTCGCAAACCGGATGCTAGCAATAGCGCACTTTGACACAGCGTTACTCTGTGTCCCCATCGTCTAGAGGCCTAGGACACCGCCCTTTCACGGCGGTAACAGGGGTTCGAATCCCCTTGGGGACGCCAAACATCAAACCCCCGATGCGCAAGCATCGGGGGTTTTTTATTGCCCGTTTCCCCTCTTCACCAAGGGTAAGCCCTATTCATGCCAGAGCCACCGTTGATCGCCATGGGGAGGCGGGGGCGATTAGTGGCCGTAGAGTCCATTGAGGGAGTTATGGCGTGGTCATACGGTAAGTTTATGGTGTAAAAATAATGTGTGGCATGGATTCCCACAGGGGATCGCTGGAATCAGAGGATTCTAGCTACTCGCTGGTAAATAATGTGTCGATAATTTTCACACTCACCTGAAAGGTGTATTCAATTAGAGGCTCAATAAACTCAATATTATTAATGTCGCTGGCAACGATATTCAGCGTTGAGCGAACCGGCACGCCACTGTTATCACCAATCGCCCGATCAACTTACCCTCTCTCTCATAGGGGGTGTTGAAGTTGTTCGGCCACCTCAGCCCCGCCATTTTCATGAAAAAAATACGCTCAGTTCAAATGCTGGCCTTTAGTACGGCCAGTTCAAATGCAACCATTCCTCTTACCCTGCACACCACGGAGAAACGATTGGGTGTTGATAGTGCGACCGCCTCATTTGTGGTGCCTTTGGGGGCAACGCTTAATATGGATGGAACCGCCATCACCCACGGTGTGGCGACCGTGTTTATTGCCAATGTTTATGGAATAGAGCTGGGAATTGTCGATTATTTTACGGTTGTTGCCATGACGGTATTGGCCTCCATTGGTACCGCCGGGATCCCCGGACTGGGGCTTGCGATGTTGGCGATGATATTTAATCAGGTCGGCTTGCCCGTTGAGGGGGTCGCCCTTATTTTAGGGGTAGATCGCCTGTTGGATATGATGCGTACCGCTGTCAATGTCACCGGGGACACGGTGATCGCGATGATTATTTCTCGCAGTGAAAATAATATTTCGATGGCGATTTTTAACGACCCCAGAGCCGGGCAAGATAAAGGTGCGCCCTAACCCTCGGATAGAAGCGTGAAGTGGTGTGCATGATATTGGTTTCACAACCCCTCTTTCCGTGCAAAGTTCTCATAATGACTAGATAATGGCTGTAATATAACCCGGGTAATTCATAAGC